>CAMCIX010000001.1 GCA_945875045.1 uncultured Clostridia bacterium
ACATATTCTTGATTGTAAAGATAAATTTATTTTTACTAAGGACAAACTTAAAGAGGTTCTTCAAAGGTATGTTGATATGGATAAAAGCGGTACTTTTGCCGATATGATTGAAAATGCAATTGCATTTTTTCGGTCAATTTAATATAAATTACGGAGAATAAAATTTATGGAAAATAATATAAATGAAAACGATTTACCCCTTGAATACCCCGATTTCAACAAACTCTATACTTTCAAAAGTGAAATAAGAACAGCTCCTAAAGGTACATGGTTGGGAATTCGTAAGGCGACTCTCGGGATTTACTTAACAACATTGATTTTATCTATTCTACTGTGTGTGCAATATCTTATATGCAAAGAACCTAATAATCTTCAAAACGTTTTAATGTCTATTGGTGCGAGTGGCGTTGGCGCTGCTCTATTGGGTTACTTTATTGAAGTTGCTATTACAAGTGCCGAGCGAGATAGAAAAGTAAAGGCATATAACAGCTCTATTATTTCGATTTATTATAATCTTTGGCTTATTTTCGGAAATGGCACATATTCATATTTAAACAGTATCGACTCAAATGAAATGAAACTAAACAGAGCTCGCCATTTTGCTGACGAATTTATATTTCAGTTTAAGCATGTTATACCTCAAATTGAAAATTTCATTTTAGAACATGGTGAATGGTTTGATGAATATACAGTAAAGGCTTTGGATGACCTTAAAAGTCAATTAATTAGATACATTGCCTCTTTGCAGAATCCAATAGATACTGCTCATTTGATTCAATTGCTTGATGGTATAAGAGTCAATTTGAGACAGTTTTGCAATATGTTAAAAATGAAGAAATTATTTATAGGGAAATAAAAATAGCTGCCCCGCCGATTTTTCGGTGGGGCATTCTGTTACGACAAGAGATTAAAAATCGATTTCTTTTATTATAAAAATCTTTTTATCCTTACCATATCCTTGCATCTTGATATATCCAAGCGCTTCGAGGTCATCACAGTAGGTGTATCCAAGATAGGATTTGTGCAGATCATCTCTCCCAAGAGCGACGAGCATTTGCCACGGGTATGGGTTGCAACTGCCGTCCTCGGTTTCGGTGCAACGCTCTTTGAGGTACATATACAGCTTATATAAATAATTTCTGTATTCACCTATGATGAGACCGTCGCGCTGTTTACGGAGATAATCAAGCTTTTCAGCTATCTGTTCTTGTGTCAGAACTTTCTTCTTAATCAATGTTTTCACCTCTTTTCATTCTTCTTTTGCATCGGCGTTGTTCGTTTTCACGCTCTCTGCGTTGTATGTATTTAAATTCTCGGATGAGTTCTTTATATCTGTCAGTACGTGGGTTGGAGAGTTTTTGCGGTGATGCCATATAGCATATAAATTCTTCTTTCACACAGTATTGGGTGCAGCCGATTTTTATACCGTGCAAGGTTTCTTCTCTGATAAGTTCATGTATACGCTGTGGGTTATGTCCGACAAGTTCCGCCGCCGTCTGTGTGGGCAGAGCTTCGGGTAGCTCTGCCCACAGCATCTCCAACCATAGCCTGAAGGCTTCGCAGTTTTCTTCGGTGGCTTCGAACATCGGGCGTGGATGCCATTCGGTTCGGTTTGAGAACAGACCGTTCAGCTCGGATAAGAATCCCACCTCAGTATCCATACGGATTTTGAACATTTCCGCATCCTCTATCAGCACTCGGTACTTATGGGTTGTGTGTCCTGTGTTTTTGTGTGGGATATAGTTATGATCCATCAGATATTTCATTTTCCGTGTAGAGATGTGCAGATATTGACGGAGCTGGCATCCACTCATATATTTCTTTTCAGCCATATATTAAATCATCCTTTCGGTTAGCAAAAATGCACCTTTATCCGAGGTGTATCATTCCTTTGCTTTATTAAAGATATTGCTGATAACATCAGCGCTTTCCTGTTTTTTGGACTTATCAAGGTGGGCATAGATATTTGCCGTTGTTGAGAGGTCGGAGTGACCGAGGAAGGTCGATACATTCAGCAGAGGCACATCCCGATTGATAAGGATACTTGCGAAGGTGTGTCGTAGGTCGTGGAAGCGAATCTTTCGCAGGCCGTAGCGCTCGATAAGGTCAGCAAATCGCCCCGTAACTCTGTTCGGTCTTAGCAGTTCGCCGAGCTGATCGACGCAGATATAATCATCGAATTTGCGATTATAACTGCCTTTAAACATTCGGCGGTTTAGGTCTTGCTTTTCCCGTTCCTCGCAGAGCATTTCGTAGACGGGGTCCGGCAGAGGAAGGGTTCGGCGGCTTGATTTATTTTTCATTTCCTCTACAGGCTCTACGATAACCTTGCCGTTTTCCTTGTACTCGATAACCTTGGTGTCGAGCAGGATGGTGCGTTTTTCCCAATCAACCCTTGACCATCTTGCACCCAAGGCTTCGCTTCGGCGTAGCCCCAAGCCACCCGCTAACATTACCGCAGGGTAGATAACATCCCCGCGCAGGAGTCCGAGCATTGTTATCAGCTCGTCCTCGGAATAATTTTCACCGGTGAACTTGTTTTTCTTCGGGCGGTCGATTCGGTCGAAGGGGTTGGCATCTATCAGCTCGTCCTTGAGCGCTCTTTTGAAGGCGCTGTGCAGGACGGTATGATAGTGAATGACGGTGTTGGCAACGACACCCGACTCGAACATCCAATCATAAAAATTCTCAATGTCCTTTGACGTTATATTGCCGACCGTCAGATCACTGTGGGCAGTAAAATACCGCCGAATTCTACCGTAGATCATTCCATGGTAGCTTTCGGCGGTACTCTTTTGGATATTCTTTTCGATCTTTTTATAGTGGGCGCACATATAATCGAAGATTGGAATATCCGAGGCAGGCTTGGCATTTCGGGCAATCTGCTCGGCGTAATCATTTTCAAAGGCTTTGACTACCTCTCGGTAGGCTTTGTTCACCTTTGATTTATTTGAGCCTTCGGGAAGACCGAGAGCTCGCCACACGGGTTTTGTCTTACCGTTTTCCTTTACTTGTATCACGGCATAGAGGCGACCCTTTTTAGCCTGTACGCTGGCGGCAAGTGTGGTTTTGGCATCCATTTTTTATCACTCCTTTTTTGTTTTTGCCAACACGAACAATATCACAAGTTGGTTTGCAAGTCCAGACATTATCGAAAGTTTTCTCAAGATAATAGACCTTAGGGTTCGAACTTGTTCCGTCCTTTTGCTGTAAATAATCGATCAGCTGCGATTTGGCAATGCGATTTTCTCTGCCGACCTTAACCGCCGGCAGAGTTTTTTCTTTGATAAGCTTGTAGACGGTTTTTATACTAACTCTCAGTATCTCCGCAGCTTCAGCGGCAGTCAGTGCCGCCGGATAACAGCGCAATTCTTTTTCGCGCTCTTTTTTAGTCATAGGCTAACTCCTTTCTCCTACATCTTCATCGTAGGTGTTTCGGTTTCTTCTGTAGTTGTGTCCTCGGTGTTATCGGCATCGCTCATGGCGGCAATGGCACCGACGGCGAGACCGATCATCGCACCGAGGTTTGAAGCATTTTCCTGTGCTTCGATTCGTTTTCGACGTTCCTCCGGATCTTCGGATGTGCTGTCGATTATGCTACCAGCTTCCAGAATACCACGCAGACCAACACCGACAGTGCTACCGCCGACACCGCTGTGGCAATCATTATTTTCATAATCTTCTGCTGCAGTTTCTCGATCGTACTGTCCAGAGCCTTGGTACTCCCCGAAATGGTTTCGGAGCAGTTCGAAATAAATTGCTCTTGATTCTTCCCAGCCTGTTCTACGATCGTCTGCATCTGAGCCACTGTATCCGCGTTGGCATTCACCACCTCCTGAACCGTTCTCTCCATATACTCCGCCTCGATATTCTGTATCTCTGTGCAGTGGTCGGTCAGCTCTTCCCGTGTCGCCAGCCCCTCTATCAGCTGATACAGCTTCGGCTGAAACTCCACCGCGTCCTCCAGCAGTTGGCTCTCCCGCTTGCGCTGTTCTATCGGAATCGCATACACCTGCGGCTGATACGGAATCTGTGCCAGTTCGGATACCGTCCGTGTGTTTTTCTGCTTCAGCATATCCACCGCCGTGTTCTGCTGTGAGCCGTTTCCTGATTGTGAACTCATACTCTAATACTCCTTTCAAATATTTGTCATCGTGCAGTCGTATGTCCCTGCACTTCATTCCGTTTGGGCAAGTGAAAGTGATATATTTTCTTTCATCTGTCCACGTAACTTGATAGCCGAGCCGATTCATTTCTCTTATAAAATCCGCTCGGCTACCGCTTCGGTTCATAACAAAGTCAATGTCGGCAATCAATTTAAATTTCCAACTCTCGCCTTTGGAGGCGGCGCGGTACTCTCGGCTTGAAATATTTGCACCATCTTTTCTATACGGTTTTAAAACACTAAGCCCGTGTTCGTTACAGATGCTGTCGCTGAGTGTTCGTAACCGATTCAGCGTTCCGGGGTTCTGCCTAAGCTTATTGCCGTTTTCATAATGCACAGAGTTTATAACAAAGTGATTATGAAGGTGCTCGGCATCGGTGTGGGTAGTCACTAAAACTTCATGTCCTGGCCACGCTTTTTCTGCGAACTCCAAACCGATTTTGTGAACCTGCTCGGCAGAAACATTTTCCTTCGGTGAAAAGGATTGAACGTAATGATAAAAAGTAATACCGCCCTTCTTTTTATGCGCGTTCTTTGTCACCATAAATTCTGTGAAAGAATTCTCGCCGTTGCAATTTACGCCGCCCACAAGTCTGCGACCGCTGTCCTCGTCTGCAACCTTTTTCTGTTGCAAACAATAATCTATCACCGCCTTCATTGCGCTGATACTTTGATTGGATTCGGGAATAAAATTTACGGTTGCCATTATCCTTTCCTCGCAATCTCTAATAGTTGTTCGTAGATTTTCTTCTGTTCGTCTACCACATCCTGAAAATCATACGACACGAATACTCCCGAATTTATCTTCGTTGCAATCTGATTCAGGTTGTTGCCGATGCGCTTGAGTTCGATCAGCAACGGTTTTACATCCTCTGCAACTTGGATGGGTATTTCGAGCGAAAGCGAAACAATATAGTCGGTAAGGCTTCGCTTGGCGCGTTTTGCATTTCGCTCGATGCGTTCCTTTTCGGCTTTGGTGAGCCGAATGGTCAGCGTGTTATCACGCCGTCTTTTTTCACTCATTTTTATCATTCCATTCGTAATAATAGTGGGTTCGGGCTACCGCCCGAAATTTCAGCGGTCAGGCGGACAGCCGGACGCTCTGCTTGCCCCAGACTAAAGTCTGGGAAATGAAAAACCGAAGTTCTCACAATCGCCCCAAATTTGCGTTTTAATCTTCAGTGGGGTGTTTATGCATTTCTCTTGCCAAACGCCCCACAAATCGCCTACAAATCGCTCACAGGGACGAAAGGAACGCTTGGGACGAATGTTTTGGGAGGCCCCTTTTTATTCGTCATGAACGACACTATCGTCACTGGCAGAGGAAGAATAATTTACTTCCAAGAGCCTGACTCCGTTACTGCGGTGACTGCGAAAACTTAAACCGAAATCAATGAGACTGTACTGCCAAAGGTTCATCAATCGCTTGAGTCCTCTCGGCGATATTGACTGCTCGGTATGCGTGTTATACATTTCACAGAATTCGGTGTTACTGCCGCTGTAAGATTTTTTTGTTTTCATAAAATCAATCAGCAGTTCCATCTCTTTCGGCAAAAGCATTTCACGGTTCTCCATACTGTCACGAAGCATTTTCCAAACGAAATCATTTTTGGAAAACTGCAGTTCGAGCTGACGGTCTTCCACGTCACGACCTGTGCAGTAGAGTGTGGCACTGTCAGCATTGCGCTTGCTCTTGTCAAGAACAAAAGCAGTATCGACTGCGCCTACGATACCTGTGGTGCCGGTCAGCTTATTGAACGGATCGCTGTCGCCCTGCTTACGAAGGTGATGCACAAGCAGAAGACAAATATTCAGTTCGTCTGCCAACTGTTTCAGCAACCGAATTTCATCGTAGTCGTTTGCGTAAGAGGTATCGATACTGTTGTTGCGCACAATCTGAAAAGTATCAACCGCAACGAAAACGGTATCGGGATGCTCTTTTACAAATTCACGAATCTGTTCGCACAGCCCATCTGATAAAGTTCCGGCAGAGGTAGCAAAAAACGCATTGGGAGGAACCTCGTCCGTGATACACAGAAGGCGATTCTGAACACGGCGCAGGGTATCTTCAAGACAAAGATACAAGGTTGTTCCCTTTGTCGTTTTTAAATCCCACATCGGTTCACCCTTTGCAATGCGGATGCACAGATCCAGCACCCACCACGATTTGCCTATCTTGGAAGCGCCGCCGAGGATACACATACCTTGCGGCAACAAGGTTTCTACACAAAACTTTGTCGGGGGCAGTTTCATGTCCATCAAGGTTTCGCCGTCAATAACAGCAAGTTTTGCTTTTTTATCAGCCATAGGAATTTCTCCTTTCACAAAAAAGTAAGAGCGAAAACATCAGCCGCGGAACCGGTGCTTTCGCTCTCCTAATTATCTAATGGATGAAAATTCAAAAATTACATAAAATGTTGTGAGCGTTAAAAATCGTTTCTAAAAAAATTGTGATTTTTAATGACAACGAAATATTTTTGTGATATAATTATCGTAGAGTACGGTTTATGGTACAGACCGTTTTGTAAAATTATAGTGCGGGGGGGAAGCGCATGAGGGCAATCGAAACAAAACCGATCGGCGATGCGAATTTTTATAAATTCTCTATCGACTTCGTTGACGATAAATTTATCATAGGCGGACAATCTTTGCCGCTCGGAATTATCACGCACGATATATTAAATATTCCCGTAGACAAACAGCCTGCTATCGGCGATGTGGGCAATGAATTAATTACCTTATATAGCCGTCTGAATTCAGAAAACTACAGCGATGAGCTTTTTATAAGCATCAGAGAAACGATTGAAAAAACAATAAAGGTTATTAAAAAAATTAAACCGTTTTCTTACTTTAACATCAACGGCGAATACGATTACATTAATTTTCTTCTCAGTGATGCTAAAATTAAGGAGTGGAATCACAGTTTTTCTTCTATGCCGATTCCTAACATTAATTTTGTACCCGAAGGCACGGACATGTATGACCAAGCTATTATTCTCACAGAGTTTATAAAATCCTATATGTACCTTTGTACTGACACTGTCAATTTTTATAACATTGCGAAGACCTATTTTGTAAATCTCACCGAGAACGGATTTCGCGACAAAGTGCTTCTCGCCGGGTATACAAAAGAGTTCTTTTCCCACGAGGGAATTTTACAGTGGCTCGAAGAAATGAATGTGACCGATTTCACACACAACTTTACGCTTGAGCCGGGCGTTTGGATGGCGCCCGTTATAATAAAAAATAAAGATGGCTTAGCTATGCTCGGTCGCCGAATCCATTTCGACCGTATGCTGAACTTTTATGTTACCGATATGTTTGAGGGGCTTGCTGTTGGACACTACTCTTGGCAATGCGGGATCTGTAATAAATTTTTCTTTATGGAGACGGCGCGTAAACAACTGTATTGCAGCGCAGTCAATCCGGAGTACGGTGTTCCTTGCGCTTACGTCGCTAAAAACAAATTAAATATGCCAAAGCAAAAGAAATCAGACGGGCGCGGTTATGTCACTTGGAAACACAGAAAAGACTCTATCCGCCGTGAAAAATATCTCACGAATAATAACAAACCAAATGCAAAATACGATGTGGAGACCTGCCTTAAAGCAAGCGAGCTTATCAACCGTTATTTTGAGCAGGCACAAATTGATTTCGATTACGCTGAGAATGGGTACGAACAGGATATGGCTTTAGATCATATCTTTGCCGAGGCGAAACGATTGCTCGGCAAAAAATAATAATATCTTTATTCTTTGAAAGGAGGTGCGAGTATGAACGCAGAATATATAAAAGTTGCAAACAAACTGCTTTGCGGTATTACGGACAAGCGGTTGCGTGAGCCTGAAATATGGAACGATATTCTTTCTTCTGTGAGGTCGGGTAGGCTTCTGCTTTGGGAAATTAACGACGAAATTCTGCGCATAAAGTATTATTGCAAAGAAAAAATCGAACTCGCATCTACCTTTACCGAGACCGATAAAAGCGATGTGCTGTTCGATGATCTGAACGAGTATTTTATTAAGGCGCTTGAGAGCCGTGATAAAGGATTTTTTGAAGCATTTATCACGGCTTACGAGCCCGCTCTTGAAAACTCCGCCAACCGTTTTATTATGCATTACGGGTTGAGCGAGGACGATTCCGAGGATATCAAACAAATCTTTTTAGAGACACTGTGGTTTGCTTTTCTTGATTATGATACCTCCGATCCTATTCCGCTTTTGCAGTATATAAAAAAGGCAGCACACCATAAACAACTTGATTATATCCGCACAACCAAAAATGCCTGTACCGTGCCAACGCAAAACGGATATAATGATTTGCGGAAGGTTATGGGCATTTATAACAGCAATCCCGAAATCCCTACTGTTGAACGTATTGCTCTCATCGTAAAAGAAACAGGGTTTACCGAGGAGAAGGTCACCGAGTTTATTGCCATCGGCAAGGCTACCGAGTATCCCATCAGCATCGTACCGACAGATGATGACGAGGAAGAACTTGACAGTGCTATCTCGGATGAGCTTATTGAAGATCCGTCTATATCTCTGTTCCAAGAGGCTTGGCGGAATATTTGCCGTGAATATTTTCGTGAGGCTGCCGATAACATTTCACCTAAGGACAAACAAATTATATCCTTATCCCTCGGAATTTGCTTTGACTGCTTCGGTATTTTCAAACCGAGCACCTATGCGGAGATTGCTATGAAGCAAGGTGCTTCGGGTGAGAAGAGCATTGAGAAAAAACGCAAGACAGCAATCGAAAAGTTTGCAAAGCAACTTTGTGAATTGGGCTTCTGTGACGGTGTTTCCCTAAAGCAAACGGATATGGTTATTGTTAAAGAAAACGGTGAGAAAAAGGTGCAGTCGGTAACCTACGCCTATACTCCCTACGGAGAAGGCGAAGCCGGAGAGATCATTCATGCCACCATTGGAAGACACCGCTTTCAGGTCATTCGCCTTGCCGAGTTTGATATGACCGGTGCTTACGCTGAACAAGTTACAAAAATTATCGGTTATATGAACGGCACCTATATCAAAGAAAAGTTTTATGCTATTCCCTTGGAGGAACTATCCAACGTGAATAAGCATAACGCTAAACCCAAGCTGCCGTTTTATAAAAAGCCCCGTACAATCGAACAGAAATAGTTTTATCGACCGTAGGTCGTTTCAGATGAAACAAAAGCCTACAAAGGCAAAACAAAAAATTACCCACCGGATGTTGTGGCAAAGTTCCGTGCCTGACCGCCGCATCCAGTGGGTATTTTTATATTTCTTCCACTTCTTCCGAGCCTTCCATTACTTCGACCATTATGCGTGTTGCGAGGATGAATCCCGAGCTGAACGCTTCACGCTCGGTGATACAGGACAGTTCGCTTGTGCAGTCCTTGAATTTTTCAAAAGTTTCTTTTTGCTTCTCTGTCAGACCAGCATTGAGTTCTTCCTCATTTTTACATATCAGCTTGACGAGTTTGTCTACTCTTGTACCTCGTTTGATATTCCTTTCGTGAGGACTGATGTTCCCATAGTATAAATCTTCAAGTGTTGTCATAAAAATTGCCTCCTTTGCAGTACAAACACATACCACAAAGGAGGCAATAAGTCCAGATAATTATTTTTTTACGATTCTCAAAATAAGTTTGAATATTAGCGAACCGTTTTATTATTCACTTCTTCAACATTCCCATTAACTCATTGAAACCGTCAAGTGCCGATTGAAGATTATCGATTATATCTGCCGCAAGCACATCGGGGTTGATATGCTGAATAAAGTTGAGCTGTTTGTTGGAGCTTGTTGTCCAAAAATCCTGACGGTTATATACGAGTTCCTCTTCTTCCTCTTCGCCTTCTTCATTTGTCATAGTGATAGAGGATTTTTTACCGAAAGGAGGATTTGTGAGAACATAATCCACACGGTATCCGGGATCGGATAAAAGCGAATCGCCTTTGGTAACGGGCACATTTCCATAAATATCACCGATATTACCCCGTCAGTTTCTTTTCTGTTGGCATAATGTTTTTCTCTCCTTATAATTTAAAAATATCAGTTACTTAAAGTGATACACTACTCAATTATTATTTTGTTATAATTGTATGATTAGTTTCCACAAAATTGACCCAGTTAAAACTAATGAAAAAAATACTATTGCTCCAATCGTAATTTTTGGTGAAAAAAACACTATTGGACACAGCAGAGCAAGTACATATGCTAAAATTAATGAATATATACCAACAACAATCAACATTCCTGTCCCCCAAAGGATTGGATACAAAACTTTTTTGAGTCCCGAGTTTTCCTTATTGTAATCCACAGTTAACATGATTAACGCAAACATAGACAGTATTATTAGCGGTATCAAATTCCAAAGGAGTATGGGTTTAAACAAATCGGGTTTAAAACCATAACCTACATATTGAAACCGACCACTTATCTCTGTTTGGTATAAAGATATTGCATTATCCGTTAACCTTTCTATGTAAGTTGTTACACTGGAAGTGATGTCACTAATTAAGAGGTGCCTATCGTTATATTTATCAACTAGTAATTTATATTGATTGAATAATTCGGGAGATAAGTTAGATGCATCCGTAGATGATAATTCTGCAATTATGTTTGCATGTATTTGTAGCTCTTGCAAAGCTAGAAAGTGAAATACAATGGGAATAATAACAAAAATAATCGCAATTAATGAGAGAAAAGTTTTTATTTTCTTTTCGTGTTGCTTGTTCTTAGAGAACAAGTCCACAATGCCATCTGTTATTCGTGTTACAATCTTTGTTGGTTCACTTATCATTTTTTATCCTTTCAACCTCTTATTAAACAAAAATGCATTTTGCATTGTGGGGCGGATGTTCTTCAAATCAGCTCGGAGTTGTTCGTGTTCAATTTCCAATTTACTATGAAACCTCTGCTCCACATTATCACTCATCTTATATCCGGGCCATTCAGATGTTAATCCTGTTACGAAAGTCTGCCAATAGTCAGCGGGCAACTCTGCGCGGGATTCAACACCGAACTTTTTTGCGTGGTCTTCCCATATTTCAAAGGTGAGAGTTGCCATGGCATCGCGTAATTCCCGATTACATTCTGTTAATATTTTGTTGACTAAATCTTTGTTTTGAGAATCGGATTGCAATTCCGCATATGATTTATCTGTGTACTTATTCAGAATTAAAGAGGGGTCAAAGTATCCTTTGTGGTTGATAATATACTTCTTTCCATAACGCTCTATAGCGGTACAAATGATTACAGCATTACTTTCCAAAGCCGCCCTAACAGTTCCAAAGAATGTTTCCAGAACAATCTTGTTTTCAGATAAGTTCCACACTGCTTCAGGGAAAATCATACAATAGTGACCTTCTTGCAGATATCTAACCATCATTTTATATGTATAGTTTTTATCTTCCTTTGAATAAGGATCAACAAATATAGTTGGTCGAGTACCAAAATACCAACCATTAATAGTTTTATAAGAATTCTTAAAGTCACTAGCCATCATCACAGACGGTCGTTTAATAGACAGCGTAATTTTTTCGATATCCGGCTTGAATTTATGAGTATTAGCAAAAATAATCGGTCTGCCGATTGGTGTCCTAACATTCTTTTCATTAAGAAAAGAAATACTTTCACCATTAAAAAATGTAATCATCCTCAGCAAAAATTGCGTCATTGGATAATAATACTTTTGCTTTTTCACTCCCGGTAAAGGAAGCCCATAGTCAATAATTTCTTTTTTGCGTTTTTTATACTCGTCAAACGCGGTCATAGCCTGTGTTAAAGGATTTTCTGTCATATTTTTACTCTCAATACTATTTGATTTCTTCATCGGAATTAATGCGAGGTTCTCTACGCATAGCATAGTGGACAACATCTGTTCCGGGTATCTTACCCGTTTCCATAAGTTTAAAACCATAATGCTCATACATTGGAACATTGCAAAGCTTATTGGTTTCCAAATAACAACTTTGACCGGTGGTGTCAAAGAAATCAAGCATCGGCTTTAGAGCTATAGTCGCTAAACCCTTATGCTGATAATCGGGATGAACAGTTAAACTATATAAATACCAGCAATTATCATCCGAATATTTTTCTTTCATGTGCATAGCATATTTTTCATAATTTAAAAGTCTGAATACCATTCCTAAAGAATATTTACAAATCAGTTTAATTCCCCCGTAAATCAGAAATGGAAATGCAGGAGTACCTTTATAATTTGGTTTGATAAACAGTGCTAACGCAGATGCGTTTTCGCCTGCTGATATGCCTATAATTTTTGTTTTGCTAGATTTAACAGAAGCCCTTAAAATCTGTTTTATTGGTTCAGCTTTACTGTCTTTTCCAACCAAGTAATTGAACAGAGGATAATCTTCATATGCCAGTGCTGCAGATTTTAAAAAATTATTTATATCTTGAGGTCTCATATAATGAACCTTGTCTGTATTAAGTTCATCACTACTCAGTCTTTTTTTAAGGATTTTTAATTGTTCGTTCGCTAATATGTTCATAGTTTCTCTATTTCAATCTCTTATTAAACAAAAACGCATTTTGTATTGTGGGGGTTATTGAGTTCAAATGTGCGAATGCTTCTGATTTTTCAATTACTCCTTTTGGCTTATACACCAAACCGTCTATGTATTCCAAATTGAAATACGGCCATTCTGCAAAACGAGTTTCTATATAATCGTCCCATTCGTTTCCCGAGAGCTCAGCTCTCTTTAAAATAGGCTCGGACTCCCAAATTTCATATTTTAAGGTAGCTAAAACATCCCGGAGAGAGTTGATGGCTTTCGCTTTTTCATGGGCGTCGCAGCCAAACTGCTGCATATCAAAGTTCGCTCCAATATTTATTTTAAAATGTTTGCCATATTGTTCGGCAGCTACAGGCACTATAACAGCGTTACTCTTCTGAGCTACTTCAACAATTCCCCAATAGCATGGGAGCATAGGCAGATTTGGCGACATATTCCATGTGCCTTCAGGAAAATACATCAGGTTGCCGCCTGATTTAAGATGCTTAATCATCTTCTCACTCACGGCTGCACGGTCAGATTTTACTTTTTCATTAAAGTAGATAACTCCGTTCACCGCAAGAAAAGGCGCATCAATAATTCCTTGTATGTGCTCGTAATCACCGCTTAACAAATAATAGTGATCTTTAATCGCTTCGCTTACAACCTCTATATCAAACTTACCGACATGAGTGATTGCAAAAATAATAGGGCGATCGGTTTTTGTGCGTTCATCTTTAATGACTTCGTGGGAAAATCCACCCAGATGGTTTTTAATTATGTACACAAGCAAAATAAGCTTGTGCAACCTTTTTCTTGTCTTTAACGAAAGTCTGCCCAGGAATCCGTTTTCATCTTTGTTCCTTAACTTATAGTAAAGGTCTAAAAATTCTTTCTCTTTTACCGCTCTTTCCGCATCACTTAGAGTTGGGTTAAATAATTCTTTCTGTTTATCAGCTAATATGTTCATAAGTTGGTCAATCCAATCAACAATGTATTTATTTGTCAAAATGTGTACCTTTTGACAATTGTCATAACTTTATAAAATATATTGCATAGAACCGACAAAATTTGAGTTTATATTCATAAATGGTTGCGTTTATAGGGTTTTTATGGTAAAATTATTATTAAAATACGGCAGTCAAAAGGTACACCTTTTGACTGCTGTTGCTATTTGTGTATTAAATTGTACTCTCGTCTACGGCGGTAGAAAGTTGATGTACTCATATTGCAAAGTTTAAGGGCATCGGCAGTTGATATCTTTCCTTTATCCCACTATCTTATTATTTTATCAAAGTCTTCGGGCACTGGCGATTCCGGTCTTCCAAACTTAACACCTTTTGCTTTTGCGGCGGCAATGCCCTCAGCTTGCCGCTTCTTTATATTCTCTCGCTCGTTCTGTGCAACAAAAGAAAGTATCTGCAAGACAAGGTCAGCAATAAAAGTTCCCATCAAATCCTTGCCGTTACGAGTATCTAAAAGCGGCATGTCAATTACACAAATATCAATACCAATATCCTTTGTCAGTATCCTCCACTGCTTTTGAATATCCTCGTAATTACGACCCAAACGGTCGATAGAGAGTATGTAGAGCAAATCTCCCTCTTTTAACTTCTTGACGAGTTTTTTATATTGCGGACGCTCAAAATCTTTACCCGACTGCTTATCAATATAAACATTATCCTTTGGAACATTGCTATCGCTCATAGCGATCATCTGCCTGTCCTCGTTTTGATCAATACTCGATACTCTAACATAACCATACACATTTCCCATAACAAAATCCTCCTACACATAAAAAATTATACACGACTCAAAGCCGGGCACTTCAAATCGTGTATAGAATGTAGGGATATAAATTTTATTTTTCAAGAAAACTTAATGGGATACAAAACTGCCGTCCAAACAAACAGCCTCTATCTTAGAAATAGCCTTTTAGCTCTCTAGCTCTTTCAAATCTGGACTCGCATTTATAGCGATCGCTGATTTCTTTTACAACACGCGCAGTTTTTGGATATAACAACTGCAATTTTCGAGCGTATTCATTGTAAGTAGCGGCAAACTGTTCTTCTTCATCACCGCCGGTAATAGTATGAACCCCTCGCTGATTAAATACGCCCATGCATATATGTGTATTAATTGTTTCTGATGTGTTCTTTTCAAGAAAATCTCGTACACATTTATGTGGCCAAACGCCGTCCTCATCAAAAGGTGAATATGATAGGATTCTACCAATCTGTATGTCACATGCGGTCACATATTTCAATTCTTTTGCAAGCTCAAGAACAGACAGTATCCAAGAATTGAATTCGTCAGCATTGACGATTTTATCTGTTTGTCCCGGAAGTCTTTTTATCTTGTCCAAAGCTTTATATGCCAAATTTGCGATATACTCGTTATTATCTGTCGTTTCTTCTCCGATATCATCATCTTTCTTGAAACAACAAGAGACCAACTCAACGAAAACAGGGGGATTACTTAGAGCATTTTTTACCAAGCATTCTGGCTCAAAATCCATACCAAATTTATTCATATAAGCCAATTCAAGTTGTGAGACTCTCATTAGTTCTGGCGACGGGCTCTTATAAATCTTCTCAAACAAATTTTCAATAAAGTGACCATCTATGTTATTTAGATTTAAACCATTCCTTTCAGTATTCGGATGGTAATCTAAAGCTGCTTGCAATGTCTCTAAAATCAAGTCGACATATAAATCATCGGAAAAATAAAGTTCTCTTATAACAGAATAGGGTCGACAGGATTTTAATAAAGAGTTAATACAATCACGTGCAAAAGTTTGGTCGTAATACATTATCCCCCAAGTCTTTGCACATTGCCAAAACTCATCTTTTATATCCTCTTGGAAGGAATTTATAAATTGTATGACATCAGGGGTGATCGGTAGTTGACTAACTATCCATTTGATATCATCGTTTGAAAGTCCTTCAAGTTTATCAGCAAAAAACGCAATACCTTTTGCGTAATATATAGAATTTATAAGTCTTTCTGCAAATTCAGGGAAAACCAAATGAGCCTTAATAATGAAATCAACATTGATGCATGCAAAATACTTTGATTCAATTAACGCATCAATCAAAAATTTTAGTTCTGCAACATTTTGAGCAAGAAGTAAAACTGAATCAAGTTCAAATTTATCTAAAGTCTCCTCTAACGCTTCCGTTCGCAACTTTTGTAAAGTTTCTTTTTCTTTGTTATAGTCATAATCACCAGCACGGAAAACCTCCGGATTAAACCCATAAAAATTATACGAATAATAGTGTGCATATCTTAACGGCGAATTTGGAAGCAACGAATTATATATTTTTTCCATTTCATTGATAAGATTCTCGTTATCAGTATCGCCTTCATCAAGGAATTTCCGTTCTCTACCTATACTGGTTGCCATATTTGTGCACAATTTCAATCTATCAGAGTCAGATAATAATAATCCTCTATTAACAATGTCAACTCCAAGTTCCTTAAAGATATTATAAAAAACTGAAAAATGCTTGATTATTATCCTCCAATCTTCATAATTAGAACAGATGGTTTGAACAAATTTATTAGCTATACATTTAACCGAATTCCAATATTGAATATTTGTGATTTTTTGATTGTAGTATTCAACATATCTCCAAGTAAATTCAGCTAATTTTGTTGTCGTAGTCATGCCGTTTGGTAGCAACTTTTTAACTAATTTACGCCCAACTGTGTGATGCTTATCTATTATATTTGAAAGAAGAACATCACGTTCGTCAACAGATAAAGCTCCTTGCGGATGCCAAAGACAGAAAATTTTAAGCAAAGAATCCATAGGACAATTAGAGATTTTGTATTCAAAATTTTTCTCGTCAAGAACAACTAATAAATTGATCGCTCTAACACAATATTCTTTTATCCAAACAAGTTTTTCAAGTGCCCAAAGAATATGCGTATAAAAAGTTCTGCCGAAGAACGGATCGCCTGATGACTCAAAAAGACTCCAGAAGTTATCAGAATCTTGCGCAACATTAGACTCTATAATATTTAATATTGTCTCGGGGGTTGCTTCAACAAAGTCTGCAATGTGGGGAATTAAAGTGCGCCATTGATTTATATTTTTTAACCCATTATAAATATCGAGAACCAGATTACTGCACTCTCTTGTACAACTGGCCGTAAAATTAAAGAAGTTTTCTTTTTCATCTAACTCAATTAACTTCGTCATTGAAATAATGAGTCCTTTTTTTAGGCGCTCTGAAAATTTGGATTTCTTACCATAAATGCTAGCCGCGTTCCATTTTTCTTCAGGAAGCTCATATCTTGGGTCAACTTCGGCAAAAACATAATTAATACATTTCTTATAGTTTTCAAAGAAATCCTTATTAATATGATGTGCTAAAACATCCCACAACTCGTTAACGGATATACAAGCAAAAGAATGATCCAATCGAAAAATAGGCATATTATCCCCTTGAGTATAATCGGAAATAGTTGAAATATAATCATTGTATCTCTGGCCCGAAAGAATTTCCAAAGCAATTTTGTCGCCCTCTAGATTTTCTTCCCAAGCGTTTGCAAATAGTGCCGGAATAAGATTGCTTATTTCAGTATCAGAAGCCCACGAGGGTAATTTGAATTGTATATCGTTTGTTATTTTTCTGAGTAGAGGTAAAAAACGACACTTTACATCACCAGCAATTTTACTTGCTTCATTAGTATCATAACCAAGTTTTTCAAGCGCCTCGGTAAATACTTTTCTCCTTCGCGGTTCAACCTTACTTTTAGGTGAATTTTTATATAACAAATCAATAGGACCATTGTTTTCAGTTGGGAAAATCAAAAAATTATGATTGATGGCTGGTATTGATTCTTTTTTGAATGCGGGTATTATAATTGCGTTTTTATAATTCCTACAAATATTATTTAATCCTTCCGAGGATAAAGCGACTACCGCTTTCGATAATAATCGTTGTCTTTCTAGATTTGTATCTTTCAACAAATCTGCGGTCAAGGTTAGGATTGCTTCTATTTTTGATTCGGCAGACAAAATAATTTGAGAGCAACCGCCGTTCACCTTTTGAATTATTTCGTCAGCTATCGATTTATCTCGTCCATAGCAAAAGAATTCTGATGTTAATTTAGGCTCTGTTTTATCGATAACATAATCCCAATAATCTTGTAAGGACATAATATCATCAAACTGCTTTTCAATAATTTTTGAAAACCACGCCGCAACAGAGGGGCACTCACTAAGCCACATTTCGAGATTATTGGCATCAAAAATGCGCACGCCTTTCCAAACGCCGTCTTCCTGTTTTGCTTTAGTAAATTCAGTGATGCCTTCTCTATAACTCCATATTCTACTTGTAACAAAACAAAAGGTCGTCTCGCTTGTGTCAATGCCATTAGGATTATCGCTTCTTTTTTTGTAATCGTCATTGAACTTTGATTTGATATCTTCATTTGTTCCAAATTCCCAAACTGAAATCCCATTTGGGTAGAAAGAATAAGTATCTGTCGTTACCAGATAACCATCATATCCCGCATACTGAACCGCTTTCTCAAAAGGAAAGTGATGGTCTTCTATTGTTTTTGAAGAAGCTAAAATCAACTTCCATATCAATTTAGGTAGTAATTCCTGTGCTCTTCGTGGCTCCTTATAAGTCCAATTATCTATATCTGAAGCCTTAATAGATAAAACTTTCACCTACAATTCACATCCTTTTAGATCAACTATATTTATTTTAAATACCTTTTCAACAGGAATGTACAATAATACGGAAAAGTATAAATATTATTTTCGAATCCAATATTTCCTGCACAGAATTTAATTCCGTAAGATATATCGGAATATTTATCGCTTTTTATAAGTTGAGTCAGCGATTTTGCCTTGCTGTTTTTTGCTTTTACCTCTATAGGTATTAAGTTTTCGGCAGTTCGAACAAAGAAATCTTCCTCAAGAGTAGAATCATCCCGTTTGAAATAATAAAGCTGATAACCTGCTTTTACAAGTGCTTCTCCAACAATGCTTTCGTATAATGCGCCTTTGTACACAGATAGGTTTTTATTTGCTCTCAAATCCTCTTGTGCCTCATCATCAAGGAGTGCCACAAAAAGTCCGGTATCGCAAAAATACATCTTAAATTTGTTAATATCATAGTTGCCTTTGAGAGGAAGTTCAGCATTATTAAGGCAATAGCACATATGCACCATACCTGCATCTTGGAGCCATTCAATACATCCACGATAATCTTTGAAACGTGCGCCTTTTTCCACTTTGGATAACTGGAATTTCTTATTTTCTTTTGCAAGTTGTACAGGGATACTGTTAAACACATTGATAATACGGGTTTGATCCATACCCTCGGCATATTTACGAATATCTTCCTTGTAGTCTGCAAGTAATTGTCGCTGAATATCAAGTGTTCCTTCAAATGTTTTATTCTTAATAAACTCACGCACCACGGCCGGCATACCGCCGAGAATGCAGTAATCCAAAAAATGAGATGAAAATACAGAATGCTCAAGCTCAGAAAAAGGTTTCAACTCTTTCATATGGGTAAGCATATTTTCTACTACATCAGATGTGTATCCTTTTGCCCAAAGAAATTCCTCAAAATCAAGAGAATACATATTATAGTCAATTTTATAACCGACACTGTTGCTTTCAATTTTTTTGTAGTTAATACCTAAAAGCTGTCTCTTAT
>CAMCIX010000002.1 GCA_945875045.1 uncultured Clostridia bacterium
GACTGCCGACGCCGCCTACAAAATGGTTGATACCTGCGGCGCGGAGTTTGACGCTGTAACCCCTTATTTTTACTCGACCTTTGGAAATGAGTGCGAAGCTCGCACCTTTAAGCGTTCGGGCAAGCCGGTTATTATGGTTTTAGGCTCGGGTCCTATCAGAATCGGTCAGGGAATAGAGTTTGACTATTCCTCGGTTCATTGCGTTTGGACCTTAAAAGAGGCGGGGTATGACGTTGTAATCGTCAACAACAACCCCGAAACCGTTTCTACCGATTACGACACGGCGGACAGGCTTTATTTCGAGCCGCTAACCGACGAGGACGTAATGAATATAATCAAGGTCGAAAAGCCGGTGGGCGTAGTTGTGGCTTTCGGCGGTCAGACCGCTATTAAGCTTACAAAATTCTTGGATAGTAGCGGTATACCGATTCTCGGCACCTCGGCAGAGGGCATTGACCTTGCGGAGGACAGGGAGCGGTTTGACGAGCTGCTGGAAAAATTCTCTATAAAAAGACCTAAGGGCTTTGGCGTAAATACCCTCCCTGAGGCTATACAAGCCGCAAAGACCTTGGGCTTCCCCGTGCTCTTGCGCCCCTCCTATGTTATCGGCGGGCAGAATATGAAAATTGTTCACGACGAGGACGAGGTTCGGGTTTATATGGAGCGCATTTTGGCGCAGGGCATAGACAACCCCGTGCTTGTGGATAAATATATGGCGGGCAAGGAGTTGGAGGTTGACGTTATCTCGGACGGCAAGGACGTGCTTATCCCCGGCGTAATGCAGCATATCGAGCGGGCGGGGGTACACAGCGGCGACTCGATAGCCGTCTACCCTCCCTACAGCATTAACGATAAGATGATGCGCCGTATAGTCGAGTGCTCCGAAAAGCTGGCGCTGGCATTAGGCACTAAGGGACTTGTAAATATACAGTACCTTATATATAATAACGAGCTGTATGTTATTGAGGTTAACCCCAGAGCCTCCCGCACCGTGCCTTATATAAGCAAGGTGACAAACGTGCCGATGGTGGATATAGCCTCCCGCGTTATGACGGGCAGTACCTTAAAAGAGCTTGGCTGCGGCACGGGACTTCACAAAATACCGCCCTACTTCGCGGTTAAGGTTCCCGTTTTCTCCTTTGAAAAGCTAAACGACGTCAATTCCTACTTAGGACCCGAAATGAAGTCGACAGGCGAGGTGCTGGGAATTGGTAAAACCCTTACCGAAGCTTTGTTTAAGGGACTTACCGCGGCGGGAATGACCCTTAAATCCTCCCTTTTGCAAAGCGACGTCGGCGTGCTTTTAAGCGTTGACACCCACGACCAGCACGAGGTGGTGTCGTTAGCTAAAAAGTTTGACGATTTGGGGCTAAAGCTTTATGCGACCGCCGAAACTGCCGAGACGATAAGAACTCTCGGTATAAGTGTTATTGAAATCGCGGGGATTAAGGAAAGCGACAACGCATTTAAGCTCTTGGAAAATGGCGAGATAAGCTATATTATCTACACGGGCGCGCTTATGGACTCGACAGTTGAGGATTATATCGCCCTCCACAGACGTGCGTTACAGTTGTCAATCCCCTGTCTTACCTCGCTTGATACGGCGAACGCCCTTGCGGATATTACCGCCGCCCGCTACAATCAGCAGAACACCGAGCTTGTGGACATTAATAATATGAGAAGCGAGCGGCAAAGTCTAAAATTCTCAAAAATGCAGGCTACGGGTGACGATTACATATTTATTGAGAATTTTGATAATTCGGTCACCTGTCCCGAGTCACTTTGCATAAGCCTTTGCGACCGTCATTTAGGTATCGGCGGCTTCGGAATCGTGCTGATTGAAAAATCAGAGGTTGCCGACGCTAAAATGCGCATTTTCAACCGCGACGGCTCGGAGGGTAAAATGGCGGGCAACTGCATACGCTGTGCCGCTAAATATCTGTACGACAACGGCTTTGTTTCGGGCGACAGCGTAACTGTTGAGACCGCCAGCGGAGTTAAGAGGTTGGAGCTTTACACCTCGGGCGGAAAGGTTACACTTGCCTCTGTCGATATGGGCAAGGCGAACTTTGCGGCTAAAGAATTGCCGACAACCATAAACGCTGATAGGCTTATAGATTATCCCGCTGTGATAGGCGATAAAATTTATAACATAACCTGCGTAAACGTGGGCAATCCCCATTGCGTGGTTTTCTCTGACAGTATCGAGTCTATCGAGATAGAAACGATAGGACCTAAGTTTGAAAACGCGCCGATTTTCCCCGAGAGAATCAACACCGAGTTTGTCCGCGTTGTAAATTCCAATACTCTTAAAATGCGTGTGTGGGAGCGCGGAAACGGCGAGACCTCCGCCTGCGGTACGGGCGCCTGCGCGGCTGTTGCCGCCGCCTGTGCGAACGGAAAATGCAATAAGGGCGAGGACATAACCGTCAAGGTTAAGGGCGGCGACCTTATCGTTAATTACACCGACGAGCGTGTGATTTTAACCGGCGACGCGGTGCTTGTCTTCGACGGCGTTACGGAATACTGATAAAAAGCTTGAGCTTGGCTTACACCGGCTCGAGCTTTTTTAATTCGGAATTCGGAATGCGTAATTCGGAATTATTTTTTAGGGGTTAAATAATGATAACGATAATACAACAGCCTCCTTAATTATCCTTTTTAACTTTAGACGTTAGAGTTCTTTTTTTGCCCGTTTTCTCAATAAAAACGCGGCGGATTAAAAAAATTTAAAAAACCTTGAAAAAATGCGAAAAAAAGCTTGATTTTTTTTACATTCTATGTTATGATACTACGGTACGCTGACATAGTGCGGCGTGATACATGCGATGATGCGGGAGGTGGCCGACCTCGAGTCGGGAAATTTCCGCGGAGTATGTCCGATTTTAAACCGGGCGAAAAAGATGGAGTACATAAAAGATCTTGCGGCTTTTGTGTACAGCGGCGGAGCGATCCGCTGTCCGGAATTGTCTGTAACCCCAGCAATGCCGGTTTTATAATGTGCCGTGAAGAAAAACACGGCAGGTTGTAAGTTTTGCCCGCCAACTATTTAAGGAGGCGAATTCACAATGGCAGTGAAAGAAAAAATCCGTATTCGTATCAAAGGTTACGACCACGCGCTTGTAGACCAGTCCGCTGAAAAGATAGTGGAAACCGCTAAACGTACAGGTGCAAGGGTTTCGGGACCCGTACCGCTCCCGACCGAAAAGGAAGTCGTTACCATTCTCCGCGCCGTTCATAAGTATAAGGACAGCCGCGAGCAGTTTGAGACGAGAACGCACAAAAGGCTCATTGACATCATCAGACCTTCAAATAAAACTGTTGAAGCTCTGACAAATCTTGAGCTCCCCGCCGGTGTGGAAATTGAAATTAAGCTTTAATTTCTAAACACGGTGTGGTCAAGTTGGTGAAAACCAACCAATAACCAAAGGAGGAAAAAACAATGAAAAAGGGTATCATCGGTAAAAAGCTCGGTATGACCCAGCTTTTCGATGCAAACGGAAACGTTGTTCCGGTAACCGTTATTGAAGCGGGTCCCTGCGTTATTTCGCAGAAGAAGACAGCCGAGAACGACGGATACGAGGCAGTTCAGGTAGGCTACGGCGACCTCAAGGCCTCTAAGGTAACCAAGCCGCAGAAGGGTCACTTCCAGAAGGGCGACGTTGCTCCGAAGAAGGTTCTTCGCGAGTTCCGCTTTGAGGACACCTCCGCTATGAACGTAGGCGACATTATTAAGGCCGACGTTTTCGCAGAGGGCGACGCGGTCGATGTTCGCGGCACTTCAAAGGGTAAGGGTTACGCCGGCACTATTAAGCGCTGGAATTTCGGAAGACTTAAAGAGACGCACGGTACAGGTCCTGTTCACCGTCACGGCGGTTCATTGGGCGCCTGCTCCAGCCCCTCAAGAGTCTTCAAGGGCAAGAAAATGGCCGGACACCTCGGTAATGAGCGCGTAACCGTTCAGAACCTGAGTGTCGTTAAGGTAGACGCAGAGAAGAACATAATCGCCGTTAAGGGCGCCGTTCCCGGACCCAAGGGCGGTATCGTGGTTCTTTTCGACAGCGTTAAAGCCTAAGGGAAGGAGTGTTTTAAATTATGCCTAATATAGCAGTAGTCGATATGGCGGGTAAAAGCGTCGGTGAAATCGCGCTTAGCGACGCCGTTTTCGGAATCGTACCCAACGCGGTTGTAATGCATATGGCGGTTGTCAACTACCTCGCAAACCAGCGTCAGGGCACACAATCCACTCTTACCCGTACAGAGGTTTCCGGCGGCGGCAAAAAGCCGTGGAGACAGAAGGGAACAGGTCACGCAAGACAGGGCTCCACAAGAGCTCCCCAGTGGAGACACGGCGGTATCGTTCACGCCCCGAAGCCGAGAGATTATTCCTACTCTCTTAACAAAAAGGTTAAGAAGCTGGCTCTTAAGTCCGCTCTGTCGGATAAGGTTGCCACAGGCGATATGATAGTTCTCGACGAGTTAAAGCTCGACACCTACAAGACCAAGACCGTTGCAGATTGCTTAAAGGCTATCGGCGCGGGCAAGAAGACCCTTGTGGTTCTTGAGGACAACAACGCCTATGCCGTAAAGAGCATTGCTAACATCGCGGGCGCTAAATCCGCGCAGGTTAACACAATTAACACCTACGACGTAATCAACGCCGACACACTCGTTGTCGTAAAGAACGCCGTAGCAAAGCTTGAGGAGGTGTATGCATAATGAAAGCCGCACAGGATATCATTATAGCTCCGGTAATCACCGAAAAAAGTATGTCGGGAATCGCCGATAAGAAGTACACCTTTAAGGTGGCAAAGGACGCTAACAAGATTGAAATTGCCGACGCCGTAGAAAAGCTTTTCAAGGTAAACGTCGCTAAGGTTAACACCGTAAGCGTTCGCGGCAAGGAAAGACGTATGGGCCGCTACAGCGGTTATACAGCTTCCTGGAAGAAGGCAATCGTTACATTGAAAGCCGATTCAAAGCCGATTGAGTTCTTTGACGGTCTTATCTAAGAACCTAATTTAATTGGAAATTTGCGCTAAATCACGGTTTTTTCGGCGACACGTGCGGCGAAAAAACACCTTGTAAGCGAAAACGCCGTAGAGCGTTTTCAAGAGCACAGGGGTGGTACCTACGGGGATAGAGTGCAGTCAAAAGCTTGCTTTTGCGAGCGGAATCCCCGACCAAGGAGCGCAGCGACATTTCCGGTGATGTATGAAGCCGAAGACGGCTTCGCTAAGCCAAAATAGGAGAGTGAAACAAATGGCAATCAAACATTACAAGCCTACTACTCCGGGCCGCCGCAATATGACCACAATGGATTATTCGGGTCTTTCAAAGGTAGCTCCGGAAAGAAGCTTGCTTGAGCCTATCAAGAAAAATGCCGGACGCAACAGCTACGGCAGAATCACCGTCCGCCACAGAGGCGGCGGTAACCGCAGAAAATACAGGGTTATCGATTTCAAGAGAGAGCGTTTCGGCGTACCCGCAACGGTTATGACTCTTGAATACGACCCGAACCGTTCCGCTTTTATCGCCCTCGTTCAGTATGAGGACGGCGAAAAGCGCTACATCATCGCTCCGCAGGATTTAAAGGTGGGCGACGTTATCGTAAGCGGCCCCGACGCCGACATTAAGCCCGGCAACGCGCTTCCGCTTAACAATATCCCCGTAGGTACCTTCCTGCACAATATCGAGCTTTACCCCGGAAAGGGCGCTCAGCTTGCCCGTTCCGCCGGAAATATGGCGCAGCTTATGGCTAAGGAAAACGGTATGGCGCTTCTTCGTCTGCCTTCAGGCGAGCTCCGTAACGTACCCGCGGGCTGTATGGCTACCGTAGGCGTTGTTTCGAATCCCGAGCACGCAAACGTTAACTACGGTAAAGCCGGCCGCAAGCGTCATATGGGCTGGAGACCGACCGTCCGCGGTTCTGTAATGAACCCCTGCGACCACCCGCACGGCGGCGGTGAAGGTAAGTCACCGATCGGACGTCCGGGACCTGTTACTCCGTGGGGCAAGCCCGCTCTCGGATACAAGACCCGTCAGAAGAATAAGCGCACCGATAAGTATATCGTAAAGCGCCGTAAGTAATTCGACGAAAGGAGATTTCATCATGGGAAGAAGCATTAAAAAGGGCCCTTACGTGCAGCCTGTACTGCTCAAGAGAGTCAAGGAAATGAACGAAGCCGGTGAAAAGCGCGTGCTTAAGACCTGGAGCCGTTCCTCGACCATTTTCCCCGATTTCGTCGGACATACTTTCGCGGTACATGACGGTCGCAAGCATGTTCCGGTTTATGTAACCGAGGATATGGTAGGTCACAAGCTCGGTGAGTTCGCGCCGACAAGAACCTTTAAGGGTCACGCCGGTTCTAAAACCACCGGTAAGTAAGCGGCTGAAAGGAGAGTTTAACTATGGAAGCAAGGGCTACACTTAAATACGCCCGCATTTCACCCCGCAAGGTGAAGATTGTTATGGATTTAATCCGCAATCAGGATGCTGACAAGGCTATGGCTATACTCAAATTTACTCCTAAGTCCGCTTGCGAGTATTTAGAGAAGCTTTTAGCGTCGGCTATTGCAAACGCAGAAAACAATCACAGTATGGATGTTTCAAGACTTTATGTTGCCGAGTGCTTTGTATGCCCCGGACCGACTCTTAAGAGAATCCGTCCGAAGGATCACGGCAGAGCGCACAGAATCTTAAAGAGAACCAGCCATATGACAATCGTTCTTAAAGAACGCGAAGACTAAGAAGGAGGTTAAGTTATGGGCCAGAAGGTTAATCCCCACGGTTTCCGTGTGGGTGTAATTAAAAACTGGGACTCACGTTGGTTTGCCAATGATAAAGTTTTCGGCGATACATTGGTTGAGGACTACAACCTCCGTAAATACCTGAAAAAGGCACTCTTTACAGCAGGTATTGCCAAAATCGAAATCGAACGTGACGACAAGCGCGTAAGATTACACATTCACTGTGCAAAGCCCGGTATGGTAATCGGACGCAACGGCAGCGAAATCGAAAAGCTTCGCGCCACCTGCCAGCAGATGCTCGGCAAGCCGGTCGTAATCAACATTGTTGAGATTAAGAATCCGGACGCTAACGCTCAGCTCGTAGCCGAGAATATCGCGGCACAGCTTGAGAAGCGTATTTCCTTCCGCCGTGCTATGAAGCTCTCAATAGGCAGAGCTATGAGACTCGGCGTAAAGGGTATCAAAACACAGGTTTCGGGTCGCTTAGGCGGCGCTGAAATCGCAAGAAGCGAGCAGTATCACGAGGGAACCATCCCGCTTCAGACCTTAAGAGCTGATATTGACTACGGTTTTGCCGAGGCAAACACCACCTACGGACGTATCGGCGTAAAGGTTTGGATCTACAAGGGCGAGGTTCTTGCCGATAACCGCAAGGCTAAAAAGGAAGGGGGAGCCCGCTGATGTTAATGCCGAAGCGTGTTAAATACCGCAGAGTACACCGCGGACGTCTTACGGGTACAGCCTCAAGAGGCACAACAGTTACCCATGGCGATTTCGGTCTTCAGGCTTTGGAGCCCGCGTGGATAACCTCCAATCAGATCGAGGCCGCACGTATCGCTATGACCCGCTATATTAAGCGTGGCGGTAAGGTTTGGATTAAGATTTTCCCGGATAAGCCGATTACCGAGAAGCCGGCCGAGACCCGAATGGGTTCAGGTAAAGGCTCTCCGGAATACTGGGTAGCGGTCGTTAAGCCCGGCCGTGTAATGTTCGAAATCGGCGGAGTAAGCGAGGAGCTTGCCCGTGAGGCTATGCGTCTCGCAGCAAACAAGCTTCCTATTAAGTGCAAGTTTGTAACTAAGCAGGAAATGGGTGGTGAGCAGTAATGAATGCAAAGGAAATCAGACAGAACACTTTGCCCGAGCTTAATGAGCAGTTGACAAAGCTTAAAGAGGAATTATTTAATCTGCGTTTCCAACTCGCCATTAATCAGCTCGAAAACCCCATGCGTATAGTTGCTGTCAAGAAGGATATCGCTCGCATTAAGACCGTTATTCGCGAGAACGAAATCAAGAACGACAGCGCTGACGCTTAAAAGAGGGAGGAAAGGCTAAATGAGCGAAAGAAACCTTCGTAAAACAAGAGTGGGTATCGTTGCGAGCGACAAGATGGACAAAACCGTTGTAGTTGCCATTCAGGACAACGTAAAGCACCCGCTTTATAAGAAGATTATCAAGAACACTATAAGACTTAAAGCTCATGATGAGAATAATTCCTGTGGCGTTGGCGACAGAGTTCTTATTATGGAGACCAGACCACTCTCCAAGGATAAACGCTGGCGTGTGGTTGAAATAATCGAAAAGGCTAAGTAAGCCTTACAAGGAGGAAAACACTGTGATACAACAACAGAGTTACCTCAAGGTTGCCGACAACACCGGTGCAAAGGAACTTATGTGCATCCGCGTTCTTGGAGGCTCCAGAAGGAGGTATGCCAACATCGGCGACGTCATCGTGGCTTCTGTTAAAAAGGCCGCTCCGGGCGGTACTGTTAAGAAGGGCGACGTTGTAAAGGCTGTTGTGGTTCGTTCCGCAAGAGGTCTTCGCCGCAATGACGGCACATACATCAGATTCGACGAAAATGCGGCTGTTATCATCCGTGATGACAAGAATCCGAGAGGAACCCGTATTTTCGGGCCGGTAGCCAGAGAGCTGCGCGACAAGGATTACACCAAGATCCTGTCCTTGGCTCCCGAAGTGCTTTAATGGGAGGTAGAAACAAATGAGCAAGCTTCACGTTAAAACAGGGGATACCGTAATCCTCCTCACAGGAGACAAAAAGGACCGCAAGAAGTCCGGTAAGGTGCTTGAGGTCAGCCCCAAAGAGGGTAAGGTAATCGTTGAGGGCATCAACAAGGTTAAAAAACACGTAAAGCCGAAGAAGGCGGGCGACCCGTCCGGCATTATCGAGACCGAGGGCGCTATCTACGCCTGCAAGGTTCAGGTTGTTTGCCCGAAGTGCAATAAGCCGACAAGAGTAGGTACCAAAATCTACGAGGACGGCAAAAAAGACCGCATGTGCAAAAAATGCGGCGAGACTTTTTAAGAGATAAGGAGGACATGACATGTCAACACTGTCGAACGAGTATAAAAATTCTATTGCTCCCGCACTGATGACAAAATTTGGCTACAAGAGCGTCATGCAGATTCCGAAGCTCGAGAAGGTCGTTATCAATGTAGGCGCCGGCGAGGCTAAGGAAAACTCAAAGGTTATCGACGCGATTATCCGCGACCTAAGCCTTATCACCGGTCAAAAGGCAATTCCCTGCCGCGCTAAGAAGTCGGTTGCGAACTTCAAGCTCCGCGAGGGTATGCCGATAGGTGCGAAGGTCACACTACGCGGCGAGCGTATGTATGAATTTGTCGAGAGACTTTTCAACGCCGCTCTTCCGAGAGTTAGAGACTTCAGAGGAATCAACCCCAACGCCTTTGACGGCCGCGGCAACTATGCCATGGGCGTTAAGGAGCAGCTGATTTTCCCTGAAATCGAGTATGACAAGATCGATAAGGTACGCGGTATGGACATTATTTTTGTTACAACCGCCAAGACAGATGAAGAGGCCCGCGAGTTACTCACACTTATGGGCGCTCCGTTTGCGAGATAAGGAGAAGAAATATGGCTAAGACTGCTATGAAAGTTAAGCAGGCAAGACCTGCTAAGTTTTCAACAAGAGAGTACAACAGATGCAAAATCTGCGGCCGCCCCCACGCTTATCTTCGCAAGTACGGCATTTGCCGTATATGCTTCAGAGAGCTTGCCTATAAGGGCGAGATTCCCGGAGTGAAGAAGGCCAGTTGGTAAGGCAGAACGTTAAAGGAGGTTGACGACATGCAAATCAGCGATACTATAGCAGATATGCTTACGAGAATTCGTAACGCGTCTTCTGCGAAGCATGATTCGGTAGATGTTCCTGCGTCAAACGTTAAAAAGGCAATCGCCCAGATTTTACTTGACGAGGGATATATAACAGGCTTTCAGGTCGAGGAAGACGGAAAGCAGGGCGTAATTCATATTACCTTGAAGTACGGCCGCAATAAATCGCAGGTTATCAACGGAATTAGACGTGTTTCTAAGCCGGGACTGCGCATTTACACAAACGTAGAGGATATGCCTAAGGTTATGAAGGGCCTCGGCATTGCTATCCTTTCCACCTCTAAGGGCATAATGACAGATAAGCAGGCGCGCAAAGCCAATGTCGGCGGCGAAGTCCTCGCTTACGTCTGGTAAGGAGGTGCTTTGGGAATGTCAAGAATAGGAAAAAAGCCTATCACAATTCCTGCAGGCGTGGATGTCAAGATTGACGGAAGCAAGGTTACCGTTAAGGGTCCCAAGGGTACTCTTGAAAACACCTTCAATCCCGAAATCGCTATCGCTATCGAGGGCAGCGAGATAATCGTTACCCGCCCGAGCGACGACAAAAACCACCGCGCCCTTCACGGACTCACCCGTACCCTCGTAGCCAATATGGTTGAGGGCGTAACCAACGGCTATTCAAAAACGCTTGAGGTTAACGGCGTAGGTTACCGTGCGCAGAAGCAGGGAAAGAATCTTGTAATGAATCTCGGCTTTTCTCATCAGGTAATAGTACCCGAGATTGCCGGAATCACAATCGACGTACCGTCTCCTAACCAGATAGTTATCAGCGGTGCAGATAAGCAGCAGGTCGGTCAGTTTGCCGCGGAGGTTCGCGAGAAGCGTCCGCCCGAGCCGTACAAGGGCAAGGGTATTAAGTACGCCGACGAGCATATCCGCCGTAAGGAAGGCAAAGCCGGCAAGGGTGCTAAGAAATAATAAAGGAGTGTACAAACAATGGTTAGCAAACCTAATACCAATAAGGCAAGGCTTAAGCGCCATGCACGCGTCCGTTCTAAGGTCAGCGGCACAGCGGCTTGTCCCCGCCTTGATGTATTCCGCTCCAACAGCAACATTTACGCCCAGCTTATCGATGATGTAAACGGTGTTACACTCGCGGCCGCCTCTTCAAACGAGAAGGACTTCGGAATTTCCGGCGGCAACAAAGAGGGAGCACACAAGGTTGGAAAGTTAATTGCTGAACGCGCCGCAGAAAAGGGCATCACCGAGGTTGTTTTTGACCGCGGCGGATACATTTATCACGGCCGTGTCAAGGAGCTTGCCGAAGGTGCCCGCGAGGGCGGCCTCAAGTTCTAATAAGGAGGAATACTTTTGGCTACAAATATTGACGCATCAACATTAGATTTAAAAGAGCGCGTGGTTTCTATCAACCGCGTTTCCAAGACCGTTAAGGGCGGACGTATTATGAAGTTCGCGGCTTTGGTGGTTGTTGGCGACGGCAACGGTATCGTAGGCTACGGACTCGGTAAGGCGGGCGAGGTTCCCGACGCTATCCGCAAAGGAATTGAAGACGCTAAAAAGAATCTTATAAAGGTATCCTTAAAGGGTACAACCATTCCGCACGAGGTTATCGGTGAATTCGGCGCAGGCCGCGTTCTCCTAAAGCCCGCTGCTCCCGGTACCGGCGTTATCGCAGGCGGCGCGGTTCGTGCGGTTGTAGAGACTGTCGGCATTTCCGACATTCGTACCAAGGCTTTACGTTCAAATAATCCTTGCAACGTGGTTCGCGCCACGGTAGCGGGTCTTGCTTCACTTCGCAGCGCCGAAGAGGTTGCCGCCGTAAGAGGTAAGTCCGTTAAGGAAATCATAGGTTAAGGAGGAGCAGCACTATGGCAACAAAGAAGGCTGCCGGCCTTAAAATAAAGCTGGTAAAAAGCACTATTGGTGCTAAAAAGGATCAAATTGCTACCGCTAACGCTCTCGGTCTTTTCAAAATCGGCGACGAAAGGGTTCAGCCCGACAACGCTCAGACCAAGGGCAAGATTAACAAGATTGCTCATCTTGTTGAGGTTACCGAGGCGTAATGATTTGATTACCCGCAGGAAAATCTGCGGAAATGCGGTTTAACCGCGCGAATTAAGCAAGGAGGTGCGAACAATGAAAATGCATGAATTAGCTCCGGCTTTTGGCTCTACTAAAGAGGCAAAGCGTATTGGCAGAGGTCACGGCTCAGGAAACGGCAAAACCGCCGGTAAGGGACACAAGGGTCAGAAGGCCCGTGCGGGTCACGGTATGAGACCGGGCTTTGAAGGCGGTCAGATGCCCCTTCAGAGACGTATTCCGAAGCGCGGCTTCAATAATATTTTTGCCGAGGAATGGACGGCGATCAATCTTTCGGCTCTTGAAGTGTTCGAGGACGGCGCGACTGTTGACGCTGTTGCCTTGGCTGATAAGGGTATCATTAAGAAAGCAAGCCTTCCCGTTAAGGTTTTGGGCAACGGAAAGCTTACAAAGAAGCTTACCGTAAAGCTTAACGCTTTCTCTGCGTCTGCCGCTGAAAAAATCAATTCTGTCGGCGGAAAGGCTGAGGTGATCTGATGTTAGAAACATTAAGAAACGCCTGGAAAGTAAAAGAAATTCGTAATAAGATTCTTTTTACCCTTTTCATTATTTTGATATTCCGTATAGGTTCGGTAATTCCTGTTCCCTATATTGACGTTGCGGCGCTTAAATCCGCTAATGAAACGGGAGCTACAAATGAATTTTTCAGCTATCTTTCAATTTTGACCGGAGGCGGTCTCGAGTACGGCGCGATCTTCGCTATGTCGGTTACCCCGTACATCAACTCCTCAATTATCATTCAGCTTCTGTGTGTTGCTATCCCCTATCTCGAGCGTCTGCAGAAAGAGGGCGAGGAGGGGCAGAAGAGATTAGCTCAGATTACCCGTTATACAACGGTGCTTTTAGCGTTGATACAGCGAACTGCCTATTTCATCTAATTAAAGACCACCAACTATTTAAGCATTAAGGGCGGCGCTGTAAGGTTTGGGGCGTTCGTTATAGTGCTTGCCTTTGCGGCGGGCTCTGCGCTTGTTATGTGGCTGGGTGAGCAGATTGACGTTAAGGGTATCGGCAACGGTATTTCAATACTGCTCTTCGCGGGTATTCTTTCCCGCGGTCCGCAGGCGTTCAGGTATCTTATCGCCAACTGGGATCTTAATAAGATTGCGGTAATCGCAATTGTGATCCTCTTCTTAGCGGTAATTGCCTTTATCGTATGGATGACCGAGGCGGAACGCCGTATCCCCGTTCAGTACGCAAAGCGCGTTGTCGGCAACAAGATGTACGGCGGTCAGAATACACATATTCCGATTAAGGTTAATATGTCGGGCGTTATGCCGATAATCTTCGCTTCGTCGATTCTTATGCTTCCGACAATGATTCTTTCCTTTATGAGAAATCAGGAAAGCTTCTGGTACAAGGCGCTCTCGCTCTTTAGCGTGCGCGGTATATTCTACGCGGTGATTTATTTCCTTCTGATTATCGGATTTGCGTACTTCTACGCTACAATCCAGTTCAATCCGATTGAAATGGCGAACAATCTGCGCAAGCAGGGCGGCGCTATCCCCGGAATACGTCCCGGAAAGCCCACGTCGGATTTCATTTCCAAAATTCTGTCAAGAATAACCCTGATGGGCGCCCTTTTCTTAAGCGTAATCGCAATTCTTCCTATCGTTATCGGCTCTGTCGGACGGATTAATATCTCTCTCGGCGGTACCTCGGTACTGATTATGGTCGGCGTTGCGCTTGACACCGTGCGCAATCTTGAATCCCAGATGATGATGCGTCATTACAAGGGATTCCTCGATTAAAAACAAGGAGTATTTATATGAAGCTCATTCTTTTAGGAGCCCCGGGTGCAGGCAAAGGCACTCAGGCGGAGATTATTTCCGAAAAATACAATATTCCGACCATTTCGACGGGTAACATTATCCGTGCCGCCCTTAAAAACGGCACCGAAATGGGTCTTAAAGCAAAATCATACATCGACGCGGGCGAGCTTGTTCCCGATAATGTCGTTATCGGCATTATCAAGGAGCGTTTAAGTGAAGCCGACTGCAAGGAAGGCTATATTTTAGACGGCTTCCCGCGCACGATTCCGCAGGCGGTAGCGCTTGACGATATGGGCTTTGTGATCGACGCCGCCCTCTCTATTGAGGTTGACGACAGCGAGATAGTAAAGCGTATGTCGGGCAGACGCGTTTGTGAAAAATGCGGCGCCAGCTACCACACCGAGTACAAAAAGCCCGAGGTGGAGGGCGTATGCAACCTTTGCGGCGGTAATCTCGTTATCCGCAAGGACGACGAGCCGGAAACCGTGAAAAACAGACTTAATGTTTATCACGAGCAGACCGAGCCGCTCAAGGATTTTTACAAGGGCTGCGGAAAGCTGATTATCGTAGAGGGTCAGGACAAGGTTGAGGACACTACCCGCCTTGTACTTGAAGCTCTGGAGAATCAAGTATGATAGTGCTTAAAACCGGCCGCGAGCTTAACATTATGAGGGAAGCTTGCAGAATATCGGCCGGAGCATTACAAACAGCCGGCAAAGCGGTGGAGCCCGGAGTTACCACGGCTGAGATCGACCGTCTGGCGGAGGAATATATCCGAAGTCAGGGGGGCGAGCCCAACTTCAAAAACTATGAGGGCTATCCCGCTACCGCCTGTATATCAATCAACAACGAAGTTATTCACGGCATACCGTCTTCTAAGCGTAAGCTTCGCGCGGGCGATATAGTAAGTATCGACTTGGGCGCTAAGTTTGACGGTTATCACGGCGACAACGCCGCCACTTTCGCCTGCGGAGATATTTCCGAAGAGGCGAAGCGGCTGATGGACGCGACCCGCGAAAGCCTTTATGAGGGCATTAAGGCGGCGCGTGCGGGCGGCAGAATCGGTGATATAAGTCACGCGGTGCAGGCGTATGTCGAGGCGAGGGGCTACTCTGTTGTCCGTCAGTTTGTCGGTCACGGCGTGGGTACCCATCTGCACGAAGCTCCGGAGGTTCCGAATTTCGGCACAGCGGGAAGAGGTATACGCCTTATGCCCGGAATGACAATCGCGATAGAGCCGATGGTTAACGCCGGCGCCGCGGGAGTCGAGGTACAGCCCGACGGGTGGACCGTTTTAACCAAGGATGGATCCCTTTCCGCTCATTTTGAGCACACGGTTGCAATAACCGCCGACGGTCCAAAAATTATGACCTTGATTTGAGGACTTGTTATGGCAGGACGCATAGTTTGTTCAAAATCGGGACGGGACAAAGGCTATTTTCTTGCGGTTGTAAAAGAGGAGGACGGATTTCTTTACGTCTGCGACGGTAAGGAGCGTCCGCTTGAGAAACCGAAACGGAAAAACCCAAAGCATTTGTCCTTTACAGGAACCGTGCTTGATGAAAGCAGTTTAAGTACCAATAAATCTCTGAGGCGGGCGCTTGCCGCCTACAGGGATCAAGCATCGAAAGGGAGGAACCGAGATGTCTAAGGAAGATATGATAGAGCTTGAAGGCGTAGTTGTTGAGGCAATGCCTAACGCAATGTTTAAGGTAGAAATTCAGGGGGGACATACTATTCTTGCTCACATTTCAGGCAAGCTGCGTATGAATTTCATTCGCATACTGCCGGGTGACAAGGTGACTGTTGAAATGTCTCCGTACGACCTGTCAAAGGGCCGTATAACCTGGCGAAGCAAATAACAGTCAAGAATTTAAAGGAGGCAAAATCGAATGAAAGTCAGACCTTCTGTTAAAAAGATTTGCGAAAAATGCAAAATTATCAAGCGCAAAGGCAAGATAATGGTTATCTGCGAGAACCCCAAGCATAAGCAGCGTCAGGGTTAATTGCGCGCGAGTAAAAAATATGGAGGTGCTTTGATAAATGGCACGTATTGCTGGTGTTGATCTTCCGAACGAGAAGCGAGTCGAAATCGGACTTACCTACATCTTCGGAATAGGTCTTACAACATCTAAAAAAATCCTTGCTGATACCGGAATAAATCCCGATACCCGCGTCAAGGACTTAACCGAGGACGATATTTCCAAACTGCGTGAATATATCGACCATAACCTTCAGGTTGAGGGTGACCGTCGCCGTACAATCGCGTTTGATATTAAGAGACTTATCGAAATCGGAAGCTATCGCGGTCTGCGCCACAGAAAGGGTCTGCCCGTAAGAGGACAGCGCTCTAAGACAAACGCGCGTACACGCAAGGGTCCCAAGAAGACCATAGCTAACAAGAAGAAATAAGTAGGAGGAAGATAATATGGCTACTGCTAAGGGCAAGACGACCGCTACACGCCGTCGCCGTGAGAAAAAGAATATCGAACGTGGCTCTGCTCATATCCAGTCTACCTTCAACAATACTATCGTTACCATCACCGATACGCAGGGCAACGCTCTTTCATGGGCTTCTGCCGGTGAGTTAGGTTTCAGAGGTTCAAGAAAGTCTACTCCGTTTGCGGCACAGAGCGCGGCTGAAACCGCGGCTAAGGCTGCTATGGAGCACGGTCTTAAGACTGTTGAAGTGTACGTTAAGGGTCCGGGAGCAGGACGTGAAGCGGCTATCCGCGCACTGCAGACCGCGGGTCTTGAGGTAAGTATGATTAAAGACGTTACCCCGATTCCGCATAACGGCTGCCGTCCTCCCAAGAGAAGACGCGTATAATCGATTTTAAGCTAATGTTTGCAATTTAATTGCAGGAAAATTTTGGAGGTGTAATAGATGGCAAGATATACCGGTGCAGTTTGCAGACTTTGCCGCCGCGAGGGTCAGAAGCTGTTCCTCAAGGGCGAGCGCTGCTACTCGGAAAAATGCTCTGTAGCTTTGAGGGGCTATGCTCCCGGTCAGCACGGACAGGGCAGAAAGAAGTCGTCTGAATACGGCTTGCAGCTCCGCGCTAAGCAGACCGCGAGACGTTTCTACGGCGTTCAGGAGAATCAGTTCCATCATTATTTTGAAATCGCTGAGAGAAAGCAGGGCATTACCGGCGACAACCTTTTAAGAATACTTGAAAGCCGTCTCGATAATGTTGTTTACAGAGTGGGCTTCGCTTCTTCAAGAGCGGAAGCACGCCAGCTCGTAGGTCACGGTCATTTTGAGGTTAACGGAAAGCGCGTTGACATCGCTTCCTATCTCTTAAAGGCAGGCGACGTTGTTTCTATCTGCGAAAAGAGCCGCAGCAGCGAGAAGATTAAGGCTGTTGTTGAGGCAAACAGCGCAAGACCCGTTCCCCAGTGGATCGACGTTAACCGCGACCAGCTCACGGCTAAGGTTATCGCTCTGCCGACAAGAGACCAGATTGAGGCTCCTGTTGAAGAGCAGCTTATCGTCGAGTTCTATTCTAAGTAATAAGCCGACATTTGCCCGCGTTCCCCGTACGGGCGCGGCGGCATAACAAATACAGTACGGAGAAACGGAGCTTTTAAATGATAGAAATTGAAAAGCCCAGAATAGATACCGCCGAACTGACATCCGACGGCAAATACGGCAAGTTTGTAATGGAGCCTCTTGAGAGAGGCTACGCCACAACTCTCGGCAACAGTATGAGACGCGTGCTTTTATCCATTTTGCCGGGCGTTGCCGTTACCTCGGTTAAGATTGACGGTGTTGTGCATGAGTTTTCCACCATTCCCGGAGTTAAAGAGGACGTAACCGAAATTATCCTCAATATCAAGGGTCTGATTGCAAAGCTCCATGCCGATACGGCGAAGAAGATTTATATTGAGGCAGAGGGTCCTTGCGTGGTAACCGCCGCTTCAATTAAAGCCGATTCCGAGGTTGAAATTTTAAACCCCGATATGTACATTGCCACTCTTGACGCGGGAGCGAAGCTCAATATGGAGATGACTCTCGACAAGGGCAGAGGCTATGTGCCCGCCGATCAGAACAGACCGGCGCAGAACGTAATCGGCGTAATTCCCGTTGACTCTATTTATACGCCTGTGCTCAAAGCCAACTTCACGGTTGACAATACCCGTGTGGGTAATGTTACCGATAAGGGCAAGCTTACCCTTGAGGTTTGGACAGACGGCTCTATCAGAGCAAACGAGGCGGTTTCTATGTCCGCTAAGGTGCTTATCGAGCATTTCGAGCTGTTCCTTGACCTTACCGAGGGCGCAAGCGAGGCTCAGAGCATTATGGCTGAAAAGAGCGAAAACGAGAAGGAGAAGGTTCTCGATCTTACGATCGACGAGCTTGATTTATCCGTTCGCAGCTTCAACTGCCTGAAGCGCGCGGGTATCAATACGGTTGAAGACCTTATCAACAAGTCCGAAGAGGATATGATGAAGGTAAGGAACTTGGGCCGCAAGTCGCTTGAAGAGGTTATTGCAAAGCTTAATTCCTTTGGCTTTACCCTCAAACACGACGACGAATAAAGCAAAATCACTGTTAAGGAGTGAATAGAAATGCCGGGAACCCGTAAACTCGGAAGAACCAGCGATCACAGAACCGCCATGCTCAGAGCAATGGTGACCTACCTGCTCGAAAACGGCAGAATAGAGACTACTGTGACCCGCGCCAAAGAAGTTAGATCAATGGCAGAGAAGTATATTACACTCGCTAAGGATAACACCTTAAACAACAAGCGTCAGGCTATGGCGTTCATCACTAAGGAGAATGTTGTAAGCAAGCTCTTCAACGAGATTGCTCCTAAGTATAAGGACGTTAACGGCGGCTATTGCAGGATTGTTAAAACAGGTCCGCGCCGCGGCGACGCTGCCGAGATGGCAATTATCGAGTTAATATAATTTTCTATTACTGCGGTGAGTACCGCCGATCAACAGAATAGGCTTTAGTACTCACATTGGGCACGGCGCAGCCAAACGGCATATACGGCAAATTCCGTATTTTGCGCCGATAATGTGTGTACTAAAAAACCGACAGCGCGAGGGAGAAATCCCTCGCGCTATCGGTTTTTAGAGGTTAGATGTTAGATATTAGAGGTTAGATTGCGGGAGCAAGCCCCCGCCCTACGTTGAGTTATTGGGGTTTGTATTACTGCGTAATGTGTGCGTCGTCATTTATGCTTTTAAATTATAATAAATAATTGAATATCCTGATTTGTAGGGCAGGGGCTTGCTCCTGCCGTTTGAAAATAGGTAACGGACTGTCCGCCGTCCAATGTTTAAATATGTAGTATACAGCCCTAACCTGTCTCTTATACACATCTCCGAGCCCACGAGACCTCTCTACATCTC
>CAMCIX010000003.1 GCA_945875045.1 uncultured Clostridia bacterium
ATTTCCGCCGACAGTGCAGATATTTGTAATATTGTCGTCCCAGAAGTCGTCTTCAAGGTTTACGATATTCTGAAGAGGCTGTGCAATCTCAAGCGCCGCGGGGAAGACATCGTTACAAATTATAACGTCGGGACCCGATTTAGCCGCTATTTGATTTGAAACCTTAGCAACGTATTCCCCCTGATTGAAGGAAACAAGCTTGTACTTAATGCCGGTCTTCTTTGTGAACGCCTTAAGCACCTTTTCGTACTCTGCCGCGCCCTCGTCGCCGAAGTGAGCGAAGGTAACGGTTGTTCCCTTTAAACGCGAGGGAATGTTAGCAAACGGGTCGCTGCCGCTTACATCAACAGGCTTTTCAACAACCGCACCGCCGCCGTTACCGCTGTTACCCTGACCGCCGTGGCTGCCGGAGGCGCTGTTACCGCCGGAATTACCGCTACCGCCCGAGGCAGCCGAATCGGTTCCCTCTCCGTTGTTTGTGTCGACGGTTTCATCATCAAAGCCGAGCAATACTCCCGCTTCCCCCTCCGAAGAGGTAGACGAGGTGTTTGCCTTGTTGCAACCGACCGCGCCGAACAGCATGGCAATTGCCAACATTAATGCGAACAATTTAATCTGTTTTTTCATTTAAAAAATCCTTTCTTAGTAATAATTTTTTACCTAACTAATTCTAACACGAAATTTTCTTTTTGTGCAGTACAACAATTGCGTTGCATTTGCAACGCAATTATTAGTGTTTTTGTATATTCTGGAAAATACTGATAAGCTCTTGCTTTTCCAATAAGATATGATAGAATATGTTATATACGGACACATACGGCAAAAGAAAATAATACTACAGAAAGTGAGTGACAAAATATGGCGCTTTATATTTTCAACGATCACGAAATGCCTTCTTTTATTTCTGTAAAAACGCAATTTGAGATTTCAAAATTAAAATCGCTCAACAGAAAACGGATTACTACCAAAACAATACGCCACATTTCACATATGACAGTTATGACCGAAGATCCCGACGCGGTTTTTCTTATACCGGAAATGAACCCCCAGCTTACCGACTGTATAGTATTCTGCAACCGTCATAATATTCCGGTAATAGTCCTTCATATATCGAACGCCTATATGCCTTTTCTCAATTTCAGCGGTATTTACGGTAACGCCTATGAAAATATGCGCTTAATATTAAAATACTGCATAGGTGCAGGTAAAAAGCGGCTGGCGCTCTTTGGCTTTAATAACGTATTTTGGGACAGACAGTACGCCGAGGCGATTTACAACCTTTATCCCGACTTTAATCAGAAGGATTTTTTTCAATTAACTACTACCTTTGAGGATTGCTTTGAAGGCTTTTTCAATCTTAAAGATAATTATGATTCTATTCTCTTTCCCAACGATTTTATTGCAATAGCTTTTATACAAAAGATGAATCAGCTCGACCGTAAATATACCGAAAACAGATTTATATTAGGAATTTCGGATTTGAATATTTCAAAGCTGTTTTTCACAACAATTACGTCTATAACATATAATTTAGACGACGTACTGCACGCGGTTTCCTCAATTTACCGTTCCCTTTTACGCAGAAAAAATAATAATTCTCTAATCTCGGTAAACTATCAGCTTCCGCCTGAGCTTTTTATCCGCGACAGTACTCACAATACGCCGCTTACAGCTGCCGACGCCGTTTTACCGCGAGTCACAGAAATGCGTAAACCGCCGCTTTTCTTTGAAGACGTGACTGTAGATTATTCCAATGAGCCGATTCTTGGCACTATTACTATGCTTGAAAATCTATTTTCATCCTGCGACAAAACTGATTTTCAAATTTTGCTATGCTTATTAAATAATATGACCAACGCTGAAATTTCAAAAAAGCTTTTTATTACTCCTCAAGCTCTGCAATATCATTACCATCAGATGTTTGCGCTTACAGGCACGAAAAACAAGAAAGCGTTTATAAATCTTATATCAAGGTATATTTCTAAAGAAAATCTTGATACATTTCTTAAAACCTCGGTTATTTTTTAGATTAAAAAGTCTATTCATCTTTGTTTGGCTCCGTATTCTGCCAAATTAATCGAGTATGAGGCTGACCATTAGCCGATCAGGCTACCTATCACACCGCCGTGCGTACCGTTCGGTACACGTCGGTTCAATCATATTTTATTTTTAAGTGCATAGAAACACCCACCGGAAGTTGAACCTTACCACAATGTCCGGTGGGTATTTTTTCATTTTATCTTTGTAGGCGTTTGTTACAATATAATTGCCGGGTAAAGCACACCAGCCAGGTGTGCTTTATTCGTTCTCATTCCTAAGCCACAATAAGAGGAGTAATTGGTCTGACAGACACTCCTTTGTTATATTCGGTTAAAAGCTCACTGAGCTGTTCTTTTTGACTATCGGAAAAACCGTACTGTTCTGCCATTTCATCAACCGATTTATGGATTACATTAATATACAAATAGGCTCTTCCTTCACTTTCTGTGGTTTCAACTATATTACCGTTGCCATCATCTGTTTCGGTTACGACATTTTCAGTTTTTGTCTCGGTACTATAGGTTATTGCATTCATTGCCCAAAAAATATCCGTCAATACCCGCTTTTTGTTCTCGTCCATAGAAACAACTTCCTGCGGATTATTCGGATCTCCTGTAGTTTTTACAGCATAAACAGATAAGACTTCCGGCCATACCACGTTCCCTGACATTTCAAGAACATCATAAGTGTTGCTGTTTTTTATTTCAGTTATCTTAGCCTCGTATTCGTTATTGATTTCGGATATTACATTCTGCAATGTTATACCGCTTCCCGTATCTTCACCAATAAAAAATATTCCGAAACAGGAGCCTGCAATCAAAGCGATAATACAAATTATAATGATAATAACAACCGATACAAAACCGCCTGCGGCAATAGCTGCGGCTAACGCTTTTATTCCTGCAATAGCCGCTTTAACGGCGGCGGCTACGGCTTTTGCCGTAATAACCGCCGCCTTATATGTCGCCTGCGCAGCTTGCCTTGCAGCCTGAGCCGCCATTTTTGAAGATTTGGCGGTTGCTTCGGCAGTTTTCTTTGCCGCTTTTGCAGTCTGCTGTGCAGTTTTAACCGTAGTTTTTCTTGTGTGCTGAGCCGTCTTGATACTTTGCCGACCGGTTTTTATACTCTTATGAAGTGTTTCAGCCACAGACCTTGCGGATTCAGCCTCCTTTCGTGTACGCCTAATTTCCGTATACAACCGATAGCCGCCATCATAGATATTATTGACGGTTTGCTTTGCCGCTTTCCCGGTACCCTCCGCAACCGCCTCTGCCATATACTTAACCTTATCCTCGGCATACTCGCTGGGAGTAATACGGGCGTCATCGGATAAGTTTTGCACCTGTTGCTTTGTATGGACAGTAGCGTTTTTCGTGACCTTCGCAAGCCCCGCCGCTTTATCAAGAACCTTAATATCCTTTATGCTTTCCTTGGTTTTGATGTCTTTCATAAGGATATACCCTCTCAGTTTTCACCGAATTTTGTGGTCATGAGCGCATATAACTTCGTATTCTTCGGGAATTTGTTAACGAACGGGACAAGTGCCGAGCCGACTTTCATAAGCCCGCGTCCTGCTTCTACATTGGTGATATATGAAAGCTGTGTATCTGATATATTTAAGAGTTCTGCAAGTTTGATACGGTCTGTTGACGCCTGATTGAGCATGATAACGAACTCCGAGTTTGCAAGCATAGTTCTTGCGGTATGGCTCTGCAAAAGGTCATCCACATTCTGCGTAATACCGGTACAGAACGCACCGTACTTACGGACGCGTTTCCAAAGGGTAAACAGGAAGTTTGCCGAATACTCATGCTGGAACAAAAGATAGATTTCGTCAATGATGATAAAGGTGTTTTTGCCCTTGGCACGGTTGGCGGTAATGCGGTTAAGGATACTGTCAAGAACAACGAGCATACCGATGGGCAAAAGCTGTTTGCCGAGATCAAGAATGTCATAGCAGATAAGGCGGTTATTGACATCTACATTTGTTTCCTTGGCAAAGGTGTTAAGCGAGCCGTCGGTGAAAAGCTCAATGGCAAGAGCGATTTCCTGTGCTTCGGGTTCACTTTGTTTGAGAAGGTCTGCACGGAAATCCTTTAATGTCGGCACCTTTCCTTTGTATCCGCGCTTTCGGTAGTTGCGGTAAACATTCTTTGCACAGCGGTCAATCAGCGACTTTTCCTGTGCTCCGAGGCTTCGGCTGCCGATAAGCTGCTCGCAGAGGGACAAAATGAACTCTGATTTTAAGATAAGTGGATCTTCGCCGTCACCGTAGTAGCTGTTCATATCCATTGCATTGATGTGGTTCTTACTGGTTGCGGAAATGTCGATAATCGCACCGCCCATAGCTTTGACGAGGGGCGCATACTCTCGCTCGGGGTCAATGATGATAATATCCGAATCTCCCGCAAGCATAAGGTTGGCAATCTCACATTTACCGGTAAAGGATTTACCCGAACCGGACACACCCAAAATAAATGAATTTCCGTTCAAAAGACATTTGCGGTTGGCAATAATCATATTGTTGCTGATGGCATTTTGCCCGTAATAGATGCCGTGTTCGTGAGCGACCTCTTGAACCTTGAACGGCATAAACACAGCCAGGCTTTCGGTTGTTAGCGTTCTTGTTGCCTGTATCTTTTTGCAACCGATAGGCAACACGGTATTAAGCCCGTCGGTCTGCTGAAATTTCAAAACGGCAAGCTGGCACAAATGCCGTCTTGCCGTCGAAAGTATGGTTTCTGTATCCGTATCAAGCTGTTCTTTGCTGTCTGCCATGTGCGCCATTGTAACGGTGGCACACATCATTCGCTGATCGCGGGTGGTAAGGTCATTCAAAAATTCCTTGCTTTCTTTACGCTGAAGCTCCATATCATAAGGAACAACCGCCGAGAAATTGTTGTTTTGATTTTGCTTTCTCTGCCAATTCGTTATATTCGTCTCCACGCCGAGCAGACGATTCTCAACTTCGCGCACCGCCTCATCCATAGGGATGGGGACAATATCAATGGACAACATCATATTGCGATTGAGTTCCGTAAGCTCTGATACCATACTGTCTTTGATATACGATGCGTAGTCCTTTAAGAAAAGCACACGCACATATTTTTCGCCAAGCTTCACATAATCGTCGGCTCTCTCCATAGAATCGGGACAGATATAGTCCTTGAAATCGTGTCCCTTTTTCATCATGTCCGAGAGTTGACAATGAAAGCTTTCCTCCTCTCCGGCACGGTAAAAGTCGTGAAGCAGCCGAAGTTTTTCGGTAGCGTCCAATTCCTCGCATTTAGAGCCGAGAGCAGAAAAGTGAGCGCGAAGGTCTGACGCAATTCGGGCAAAGTAGGCACGGGCTTCCTCAATGTCCTTTTTGACAATCGAAACGGTCAAATACTTTTCTTGAATGATTCCGTTTGCGTTGCTTGCCTTGTCAAGCAGAATGTTGTTGTATTCCTCACGGTAGCAGTCAAGCTCACCGCCGGTTTTGGGGATAAGGATTTCCTTTTCAAAATTCACCTTATTGATACGGCGATTGTTGATGGTAAGCTTTGTAGTCGCCCCACTGTCAAGACTGTTGAGCAGTTCGGAATAGCAGAGAAACATCGTTTCTTTATCTTCCTTGCCGGCAACAAGATAGTTGATGTCGGTAAACCGAAAGGTTTTTGCAAACTTATTTCCGACTTTGAAAATACCGTCCTCCCAAATGGCTGTAATGGGGATATAATCGTGAACCGACCTCGGGACGGTATATTTCTCTTTATCCTGTTTAAGCATATTTTTAAGCGATTTCATCATATCGTTTTCTTTTCCTCCTTCTTAGATTTTTCCATTGCCGCCGAGTATAGCGTGTCACATTCAAACTTGACCTTTATAGGTTCAATAAATTTTGACTTTAGCCAGACCTGCGCAAACTGTTCGGCGGTCATACCGTTATAGGTAACAAAGCCGCAGGCGATAAACGGAGCCGCACCGAGCATACACATCCACGATAGCGTTTCCACACCGAAAAACGGCTTGAGTACAAAGTACAAAAGCACCGCCATGCCGCAACCGATAACAGCAAAAATGAACTGCCGCATAGACAGTCCGAAAAACATAGACTCCGTGTAATTTCGTATTTCACGGTTGATTTTTATTTCCAAATAAACTCCTCCTTTTTGATTTTGGGCATAAGAAAAGCACTCACCGTGATGAGTGCTTAAGATAAATAATTTTATTATTTGAGTATTTTCCAGTATCCCGAAGTATCCGTTCCCTCACGGACAATATATCCGTTTTCTTTAAGTGATTTTATTGCACGGTAAACCGTTTTTTCTGTTTTTCCTATTTTGTTCGCAAGCTCTGCTGTTGTCAGATAATCGCATTCCTTTAGCAAGTCGTAAACCGCTTTTTCGCTCTTGGACATTTGATGGACATTTTTATGTCCGTGAGCGCGGTAAAATATGAAACGAAAGCCCGCTTTTGTATTCTCATATTCGTATTTTACACCTGCAGCTTTGCAGGAAGCAAAGGTTCGTTCAAAGCCGGTACCGAAGGACTCAATTACAGAGCACTTAAACAGAACATTAACAATTTTTGGATTGAGCATAATCGGCTCGGCTGAATTTTCGGCAAAATCCTCCGGTTTGAATCCGGCCGGGAAAAGACCGGGGCTGTAAATCATTACCTTATCGCTGAAAACCTCTATTGCAAAGCTTGTGTTTGAAAAATAACAGCCGTGCGCAAAGGCATTAACCACCATTTCACGAATTGCCTTTTGTGGGATTTCCGGTTCTTCCTTTCGCTTTGCATTACCGTCGATCACGATATTCCAATCTATTGCGGATAAAATAAATGCAATACCTTCATCAATACACTCGAAGATATTTCCCTCAAAATGGTTTAATTTAATAAAGGTTTCCTTTGTCGGAGTAGCATATATTGCGGTTTTCATAAGAATCGGATGATTTTTTGAAAACAGTGCTCTGCCTGCATTAGTCAAAAGATCGGATTCCGAATTATACAGCCCGAGCTTTGACAAAATTAAAGCTGCGTCCGTATAAGCATATTTAATCCTGCCGCTTTCATTGCCTGCTGCAATTTCTTTCTTTAAAAGGGCTTCGTCAACATCCGAAACAGACTCCTTGGAGTCTGAGGCTTCCCACTCGGAATAATCCTTTTGCCGTTCTTTAAACAGCCTTTCAAGCTCCGCGTAGGATATCTGCTTATCCTCATCCGCAAAACGCTCATAATACTTGCCGTATGCAGAATACGGAGCGTTAGACCCGTTAAACGCAACTTCTATAAAAGATCTTCCGTCATCCGAATGTCTGGTAGTTATCTCATACCAGACAGCAGGCTTGATATTATCGCTTATATCGCGGGAAAGCTTTCTCTCGGTGTCTTTCCCGATATCCTGCCCGATTACATCCCCATTATCTTTTACTCCGAAATACAAATTACCCTTTTTATGCTTATTCAGAATGCTTGCAATAGAAATAAGCCCTTCTTTGGTTTCAGACGTTGATTTTTTGAACTCTATAAACTCGGTTTCTTTGCCGATATTCATATACTCGCCTCCCAAAATGTCCTATCACAGACATTATACAATGTCTATGAGAAAATGTCAATATGTCCATGAGCATTTATCGTTATAATTCTCCTATCAAGTGGCTTTTATACCGTTAAAATCTTAATTTGCGAAAAGCCTGTTTGCTTTTTGAGATGTTCTTAAAGTATTTCATCAGAGAGATTTGCGGTATTTTGCCGGAGAGATTTGCTGTAAATTGATTCTCCGACTGTGCGGTTATCGCATCACATTTTGCAAAATGTTCAGTTTGTGCTTTGATAACTGCTGTTTTTCTTCGATTCTAATTACAATCCCATCATTTCACGCACAATGCGGTCTGCCATTTTAACGCTGCCGACGAGAACAAGCATATTGAATATCAGCTCACCAACATAGCTCCACACCTGCGTAACCGCTGCTGCGGAAGTATCTACCGTCGGCGGGCTTGAAGCAAATACCGAAAAGATAACACAGGCAAGCACGATAATTGCTCCTTCAAGAAGCACGGCACAGTAGCTTTTTAAGAATGTCTTGCCCACATTCTCGGTCGGCTGTCCCGCAAAGGTGGAAAGCGGAACAGGGGCGATTGCCGAGTACATATAGATTTTGAAGAATCGCCCGTAAACGCTCATAATCATAATGAAGGACAGCACCGTTATGAATAAGCCGCCAATCAGCGTAACTGCCCATAGCGGTATTGATTCCCAAAATCCGCAGTCTTCAATGGCATCAATTATGCTTTGCGGCAATGCTGTTGAAGATGAACCGGCAATTCCGGAAGCCGTCATTATCTTGGAAATAACTCCTTGCACAATTACCATCAGTTTGAGCATCAATTCGAGACCGTAGGTTATAACGCCCTTTGCAAGTGCAAAACGGATAAACAGCTTTAAGGCATGTTCCGGTTTCTTAACTTCTGTTAAAGAACCGCAGGTTTTCACAACGCCTACAACAAAAAACAGGACGAGCAAAGCATATCCGATAGCCTGCAACGCCCCGTGAATACTCAGTATTACCTGCCATATCGCACCGCCCTTAAAGTTTTCGGGTGATTGCGTAAGCAGCGTCCATATCTCTGCAAACTTTGAGTTCCAAGTTTCAAGTGCATTTTGCAGATTTTGAACTACCCAGTTATCGGACAAGTTTCATCACTCCTTTCAAAGATTTGTCGGGCGGAGCTTTTCGGCTCCGTCCGGCTTCTTGCTCAACCCGTAATGAGATTAAGAATCTCTTTTGCAAAGGTAATGACAATACCGCCCGCAACCGTCAAAAAGCCGTTGGCTCTCTGCGACGGATCGTGGGATTTAAGAGAAAGTCCCACCTGCACAATACCGAAGCCGAGCATGATAAGTCCGATTGCTCGGATAAGTCCGAAAATAAAGTCGGACAAGTTGTTGACTACGGTAAGCGGATCGTCATTTGCGGCAAACGCCGTCATAGACATGGTAAACATAAGTGCTACCACAAGCACAATGGCACAGTAAATGCTAAATCCCTTTCTGACCTTGTAGGGCAAGGGGAGTTTAGTGGTGTTCTTTTTGAGATTTGTTTTCTTCATGATTTCTTTCCTCCATTTTTTCTTTTTTTAAGATTTCTTCAATTTCTTCTTCGGTCAAAATAGCAAAATCGCCGACCTCATCGGTAAGCTCAAACGGCTCCAGTTTCAAAACATCCCTGTCAAACCGGAAGCTGCCAATACTGTAATTCGGTCGGGTATGGTCGTAAGGTTCGGCTCCGCCGTCTGCCGAGAGCTTGATATTCGGGTGCTTTAATATGTCATACTTCAAATCCATTATCGGTCGTTCACCTCGGATAAAGAGTAGGGCATATTTGTTATCCAGCATCCGAACCTCGTCCGGGGTCATCAGCTCGCGCCCGGTTATCTGCCAGTTGGTAGAATAGTTTCCGTTCCGTCCTTTGGATTGCCCGTAGGTATTCATATCAATGGTTTCTTTGCCGAGTAGTTTTGAGACATATTCGTGGGTGGACTGTTCGTTACCGCCCAAGTACAAAAATTCATCGCAGTTACCGACAATGGATTCCCATTCTTTTTCAAATAGCTTTTTGAGCTGAGCCAAGTTCTGAATGATAATTGAAACGGATATTTCACGGCTTCGCATTGTGGAAAGAAGCTTATCAAACTCATCCGGCAGGGCGACATTTGCAAACTCGTCCATGACAAAATGCACATGAACCGGTAGTCTGCCGCCGTGTTTTACATCCGCACTGTAATAGAGCTGTTGGAAAAGCTGGGTATAAAGCATACCGACAATGAAGTTGTAACTCGAATCGTTATCCGGGATAACCGCATAAATAGCGATTTTTTCTTCTCCAAGTCTGTCAAGCTCCATTTCATCCGATTGGGTGATAGCGGCAAGGCTGTCAAGATTGAATTTTTCCAGTCGTGCCACAAGTGTTATCTGAATGGATTTCAGAGTTTTACCGGAACCCGACCGATAGTTGCGGTAATATTTCAGTGCAATATGGTCGGGACTTCTTTCGGCAAGGCGTGAGAACAGTCGGTCAAGCGGCGACATAAATCCATCGTCATCCTCCTTGACTTCACCGGAGCGTATCATCTCCATAACCATCGGGAAATTCTGTTCTTCGGGCGGTGCTTCATAGTGTAAATAGAAAACAAGTGCCAACAGCAGCATCATTGCCGCTTGATCCCAAAACGGGTCCTGCGACTGACTTCCTTTTGGCGTGGTGTTCTTAAAAATGTTCGTGACAAGCTTCTGAATATCATTATCCGAATGAAGATAGACAAATGGGTTATAGCAAAAGCTCTTATCCATATTGATGAGATCAAGAACTTTGATGTCATAACCTTTTGCTTTCAAGAGACTTCCTGTGTCCCTCACATTCTCTCCCTTCGGATCGAGAATAACAAAGCTTGTATTTGCCTGCATAATGTTCGGCTTGGCATAGAATCTTGTTTTGCCGGCACCCGAACCGCCGCACACAAGTACATTCAAATTTCGGCGGTGCTTATGACCGTCAAGACCGATTTTCGTTTTCTGCGTCAGAATCTTGTTTTCTTCGGGCTTTGCTTTATTCTCATACTTTTTGTTTACCTGTCCGGCATTGCCCCAATGTGCCGAACCGTGTTCTTCTCGGCGGCGATAGTTTCTTGCAGTGGATACATAAACGATAATACCGATAACATAGGCGCATATAAAAACGAGGACAGTTTTTAAGCTGTCCTCGCACCATACAATATGAAACGGATTACCGAATACTGCCGCAAGATTTCTGATGAGGTTTGGAAGTCCCAAACCGATGGCAGGAGCTACAAGAAGTCCTAGCCATACGGTCGGGAGCAAACCTAACAGATAGAGAATAATATTCGCCCGAGAGAATTTATCTTCCCGCACGGTCTGCCTTTCGTTTTTCTTTCTTTGTCGGGGCATCAATGGCTTTTATGAGCAAATCGTCAATATCTTCGGTAGGCTTACCTTCCTCCATATATTCCGTTCTTGCTTTATTGATACATCCAACAAGCAAACGGTGCTCAAAATCGTCCATCGTCATAATTCGCTTTGCTTCTGTCATAGCGAATTCCTCCTTTATCTTGCGCCGTCATCTCTGGAACGCTTCGCTTTCTGCTGTTCCTCCATAATACGGTTCATATCCTGCGATAATTCATTGGCAGAATCACGAATCTTGTCAAGCTGACCGCGAATTGCTTTTGGCTCTGTGTCCTTGAACATTTCGGGAACCTTTTCAAAGTCAAAGTCACCGGTATCAAAACCGTTACGCTCGCAAAGCACATAGGTTGCACAATAAGCAGTAAACACGCATTCCTCACGGGAAATACCGTTCTTTGCAAAGTTGGCAATGACGATTTCCTGCGAAAGACTTCTGAAAATATCTTCGCCGTCAAGTCCCTGACGGATATAGATAGCGTCGTCCTTCGGCACATATCTTGCACACACATTGCCGTCAAGCTCGTTCGTCATACGAATGTCGCAAGGGGATGAAGAAATCAAAGCCTTTAACACTCTGCGTTCATCCGGCGTTCTGCGGGAGTAGTTTCGTTCACTGTTGGTCTGTGAAATGTCAAAGATTTTTTTCACATTGATAGAAAAGCCGGTTGAACCGTCCTCGCGGGCAAACTCATTGCCGGGTTCGAGCAAGGTAATGGCACGCTCGCCTTTTTGGACGAACACGCCTTTTTCTTTCCATGTTTCAAAGTCGGCAAGATAGGTTGCTTCGTTATTCTGATACGAAATGAGCAAAGCATTGCTGACAGAGTATTTTCCGAATCTGCTTTGGATGAGCAGATAGTCGCGGAAGGTTTCGGGGTTATCGACTGCCTCCTTGGTGGCAGCGTCAAGCATCTCAAATGCTTCGGTGCGTTCCTGCTGTTTCCTTGCTGCCCATTCATCTTTGTTAAACGGGCGTTCGGTTTTAGACTCCTTTTTTTCACCGTTTGCGGTAAAAAGATCATCATAATTATTCATACATCATCTCTCCTTAGATTTTTTCTTTTTTGGTGGAGCTTTGTGCTCTGCGGTTTTGTTCGGGCTGTTTTTGGATTTGCCTTTCGGTTTTTTCTCTCTGTCCATTTCCTCGCGGATTTCCTTAAGTTCTTTGCGCACAGATGGACGGCGTTCGGCTAATGTTCGTTCATCCGCCGAATGGTCCTTTGAATCTGGACTGCTCTTTGAAGAAGGCACGGACTGACTTTGTTTCGCAGTCCGTGCCTCTGTGGGGTTTACGGTATGCGGTTCCTCCTTTGTGGGGTTGGGTTTTGCCATAACCTCATCGAGGAACTTATCCGCTTCGCTTTTTTCCTTTGAAGCACGCTCGGGAGCATCCTTCTCTTGTACTTTTTCAGGATATACATCGGCAACATTTTCGGGAACAAGACCTAACTTTTCAAAAATGCGGTCTACCTTTGCTTTGTCCTCCGCTTTAACCATAACCTCCGTAATACCGTCGTTTTTATTTCTGTCCTTTAGCACGGTATAGAGCATACCGTATTTCTTTGCCTGCTCGCAGAACCTTTTCAGGTTTGCGTCCGACACCTGATAAATGTCCAGTTTCTTGCCGGACTTCACAAGGTTGGAAAGCCGCATCTGACCTTTGGTTTTCTTGGATTGCTTAGACAAATCCTTTAGGGCTTTGAAAAGTAGCTTTGCAACTTCTTTTGCTCCGGAGCCTGTAATTTTTAATGCGGCTTCGGCTCCGTTAAGTGACATTCTCACCACTTGATCTGCCGCTTCTGCTGATGTGTTCATTCTTCAACCTATCCTTTCCTCTGAATTTTTCACTTTCGATACGTTTAAGCTTTTCCCGTACCGAGTCCATACGCTCTAAAACTCCGTCGCAAGCGCCTACCTCACGGCGTAGCTTTTTGAGCTGCCTTGTGTAAATATCAATGTTGTACTTTGTCTTGCTTATCATGGCTTCGTCGCCGGCACGAATTGCCCGCTTTAAGGCATTTCGCATATCCTGCCTGAGTTTTATCACTTCCGGGATTTGTGCCGTCGCTTCCGCGCGAAAGCTGAGCAACTGTTTGTGGTTTTCAATTTTATGCTCGGTAAGCATCAAAAGCTGGTCGGAATAGCTTCGCATTTTGCCCTGATCCTCACGAACGAGAAAGCACATCTTTTTATTCGTCTGCGGTCTTTCTGTCGTGATTCTCAGAGCAGTAACAAAGCAATGATAAACCGCCGTGTAATTCATAGACGCAACCGGTCGATCCTGTCCTTCAAAAATCTGCTGCGGTGACTCCTGCGGTGGGACTTCGGGAAACTCGGGACAGTCGTTGTATCGAATGCGTTCGACAATTTCTTCCGGCGAATATCCGGGACCGAGAGAGCTAAAACGCACAAAGCGTTCACCGCCGATGTGCTTGATTTTCGGATACTTACCGCTTTGGTCGATGATAAAGCCCATCTGATCCATCGCTTCAAGAAATTCAAGCCTACTTCCCGAGCCGCTTACAGCAATATCGATTGCTTCACGAATCGTACCTCGCACAGTCGGTCTGCCTTCAAATTCCGCTCGCCATTCGGCATAGCTTTTACCTTTTGCTTTCGGATTCCTGATAACAGAAAGACCGTACTCCTTACAGAGCCGGTCGCTGACTTCTCTCATTTGGTAGTAATCCTGCTTTGTACGATGATATTTCTTTCCGTCAACATACGAAACTGTGTTAATAACAAAGTGGTTGTGAATATGAGAGCCCTTATCTAAGTGGGTTGTGATAAGAACCTGATACCGATCGCCCCACAATTCTTTGGCAAGTGCTTTTCCGATTTCGTGTGCCTTATCCGGCGTCACTTCACCTTCGGCAAATGACTGATACCCATGATAGGCGATAACACCACCTGTCTTTTCAAACTTTCGTTTCACCGCCATCATATCTTGAACCGCCGTGTCTTTATGACATCTGATTCCGTAAACGAAAGATTTAAGATTTGTCGCCTCGTCCCGTTCCACATAAGAAACTATTCCGTCAAGGGTGCTTTCGGCACTCACTTTTTCAGTACCGGTTTGAAAAGACACCGATTCGGTAGTTTTCTCAGGGTTCATGGCATACATAACTACCTTACCGATATATCCCTTAACACGCCACAGAGAAGTAACCGCCATTAGCTGTAAACCGCCCGCATAAGTTCGGCAATAACCCTTTCAAGTTTATCTGTTTCTTTTCGGTACTGAACCTGATCCACAAAGCCGAGCGTGTTTGCTTTGGCGGCGATTTGATTGATGTTATCTCCGATTTTATCTAGGGACTTTAGAATGGCATGAAAGTCGGCGGACGGTTGTTCTTTTATGGGGGTGTTTTTAAGGAGTGCAAGCAAATATGCCTGTCTCGTAAGACCGGCCTTTTTTGCTTGTCGCCTTAAATACAAATCTTCTTCATCGGATAGATGAAGATGGATTTCATTGTTTCTTTTTCTCAAATTACCACCTCTTTTCCGGGGTTTTAGGGGCGGCAGCCCTTAACAAGCTGCCGATGTGGGGACACAAAGGCGATGCTTGCTAAGACAATGCCGCACTCTAACCCCGCTGTTTATTTTATCTTTCCTCACGGATATCTTTGTTCTTTACCGGCTGAGAAACAGCACGTTCATAGTCGTCCCTTTTCATATAGCAACGGTCGATTTTCCATGCGTTTTCTCCACGCATATATCCCTCAAGACGGACACATTGATCGGTTCCGTCAAGGCAAGAACCGTAGATAGAATAGCCTCCGGCTCCGCTGATAAATGCCTTGTTGTTGCTTGACACCACATAGGTTCGGGACTGCTCGGAATAGGGCTTATCAAAGCTATCGGGAGAGAATACGATATATCCGCAAACGGGTTCCTTATGCTTATCGTTGACATGATGGAATACATCGGACATCTCATGGTAGCTGAGGTCAATTACCGGCTCTGCCGATTCAAACTCCACGCCTTCAAAGCATTCCGCGTCAAGGATATATTCGCCTCTGTACCAACCGTCGCTGACTAACTGCTCTGCTTCTTCCAAACTGTCCGCTTCGACAGTTACCTTCATTTTGAGAGTTTCGATAATCGTTACATCAAATTCCTTCGCCATTTATCTCGCCTCATTTCTTTCCGGTTTGTACTTTATTGCTGTTATTTCTCCGTTTATTCTGCAAAACTGTTCGGGATACTTAAACTGCTTAAGGAACCTCTGTTGCTGTTCTTCGCTGAGACTTCCGAAGCTCGGCTTACTGCAATCACAGATGAAAAAGGTGCCCGCCATAATATCCATAATCGTGCCGTCCTCGTTGTAGATAGCACGGTTCAGCGGCTTCCCGCAAATCTTACCCTCATCATCGCATACGATACAGACTTGTTCCTCATAAGGGTAAAAGGGTTCAATATTGCCATCTACAGCCGCCTGTAATTCGGCAAGACTTGTCCCGATTTGAGCGATACGGGCAAGCTTGCCCGGCTCAACGAGTACAACCGTAATTTTGTTATCCGCAATTATTTCTGCTTTTTCCGGTTCAAAGTCTATCTTCTTAAAGCCGATACTGTCGCAGAAGTAATAGCCCTTTTCTACCGAATCGGACTCCGATATTTCCACAATATCGGATACCGAAAGCGAATGTCCCTTAAATCCGGGCGGACTGTCAATATTGAATTTTTCATAGACCTCCTCCAGTCCCTTACAGTCAACCTCACCGTCGAACACGCAGTCGTATATACTGCTCCGTATTCCGCCGCCGGTTCGTCTTATCGTGTTTTCATAATTGGTAAAGCTGTAGCTGCCGTTATCTCTGTCCATATTGATTTGATAGATTTTAATTTTCATCGCACCTGCTCCTTTCTTTTTTCTTTTTGTATTTCGTTTTTCAGATAATCATTGAAGTCTTTGCCGCTTTGCGGCGGCTGGTCAATGACAGTGTATTGAGAGGACAACGCCCCGGCGATCTGCTTTGTTGCCATTCTGCCAACCTCATCGTTATCCAAATGAAGATAGACGGCTTTTGTACCGGTATGGCGTTCAAGATAGGTTCTCAACGCTAACGGAATATCCTGCTTATTATCCGTTTTGTACACGCCTGCAAGAGACAGCAGATCATCTCTGCGCCAGTTCCGCTTGATTCTTATTTCAAGGCTTGCGTAGCTGAATAAGTCGATAGCCGACTCAAACAAATGCACCGTTTGCGTTTCGCTTTCAGCCGGAATAAAAAACGAGAAGCGTTTGTCGCTCCCCGTTAAATCCCTTTTGAAATTTGATACTGTACTGCGTACAGCACCGTATTTCGGCGTATTGCCGTCGTACCCCAAGAACACGCAATTATGATACTTTGCGTCCTCATAGAGCATATTGTTTTCATGGCAATAGTCGATAACCGTATCGGATATCCCTCTGCCTTTGAGATAACGCCGAACCTCACAAATATCTTCGTTGTATCGGGGCAGTTCCAGTTTCTTCTGCTCAATCGGCTTTTCGATTCCGGTGTAGACCGGTGGCAGCACCGCCGCATAGCCCGTAATGATTTCCACCGCCTTAACAAAAGAAATGCCCTTGACTTTTATGAGGTAGTCAAGAGCTGTTTTACCGCCTATATGCCGAGAAAACCAATGCCATTTGCCGTTTGAAATCTTTAGGGAATCATGCTCCTTGGTGCACCAAGTATCATGTGAAATCTTTTTGAGATTGCCCGGCTCATAGCTTTGCAAATAGGTCAAGAGATCCATCTGCTTTGCCTTTTCAATTTGTTCGGGAGTTACCCACATATGTCACCTCATTCCTCATAAGCGTATTTTCCTTTCTTCAAAATACATCTTGCAATTCGCAAATAGACCATTTCGGGGCATTCTCCCGGTAACACGATTTCATCGTAATGACGGTAGCCGTGCTCAACGACATAGTTCCAAATATCTGTATCGTTGTCGGAATCGCCGATATATTCGTCTTTGTCCTCATAGAGTGCTTCAATAATGTCTACATTATCAAGCAGCCCAACGGCAGCACGAATAGGCATATCATTGTTTTGTAACACCGACAAAACTCGCTTTGCAAAGTAGAGTTTTTCAAATTCTTTATCAAGCTCGTCGCAGTCGTAAATCATATCGTCAAGCTCGTCATCAATGATTTTATATATTAGGTCGTTAATACGCATTTCAGTAGTGATTTCATTCACCTTTTTGACATCGTTTTTCAAATCCTTTCACCTCGATTCTTTTTTGGTTTACCCGTCCAAGCAGGAGAACAGGTATGTAAATGGGCATAAAAATAGCCGGACAGGTTTAGTTCCTTCCGGCGTAAGTTCAAGTATTCAGTTGTTTTCAAAATGTGCCGCATCACCGGCAATGATTTCCGCAAGCGTTCTCGGCGTGTAGTCCATATACGGCATCATACACCCGACATTGATAAAGTTACCGCTTGGTGTACCATATCCGGTAGCATTTGCCTTGATTGCTTTACGCATCTCGGTCAAATACTCATATTCCTTTGTTCGGTGAACATGACCGTAAAGCATATATGCCGTATCTGAAAAGCCGGCACGGAAGAACGGAATGGGGTAATGGCACATTACAATGTGCTTGCCATCTTCCTTGATTTCCTTTAGGTTCGTTATATCCTGAAACATATTTCGTACCGTTCTGCTGAACTCTCTCGGATCGTGATTGCCGCGAATCAGCACCTTATTTCCGGCAAGCGGACCGACAAAGTACGGCCATTCGCTTTCCTTTGCCCAAATGAAGTCTCCGAGGATATATACGGTATCATTCGACTTTACACGACTGTTCCAGTTTTCGATAATTGCGTTATTCATTTCATTAACATCTGCGAACGGTCTATTATCAAACTTAATCGCATTGGCGTGACCGATATGCAGGTCGGATATATAGTAGTTCATATTGTTCCTTTCCGCTACGCCCGTAGCTTTTTCTTGATTTTCATCAGCTTGCAGAGCAGTTCGTCTACATCCTCGGTGGGCTTACGCTCGTCGATATATGCGTTCCGTGCTTTCATTACCAAGCCGATATATGCGTTTATTTCACTGCGATTTATGGTAAGATACCGTTTTACATCTTTGAATTTCATAAGAAAAGCCTCCGTATTCTTGTTATCTAAAACAATTATACGGAGGTTTATGTGTTTATTCAAATGTGCGATTATCTTTACAAACCGGAATTTATCTTCTCTTACTTTGCAACTCCCGATTTGTCGTTTAGTTTATTAATTCCAATCTGCACATAAAAAATTAGATAAAAAAACACTTAGCGGTTTTTCTGGTTTTATCTACAAATACTTGATAGACATTCATAAAAAGCATCTCAAGCTCACTGCCGGAAATAATTAAATCTCTACGCCCCACGGAATTATGTCTTTCCCTTTACCATTGGGCTTATCTCTCCATGTTGTGAATAGAAACTTATCAAAATTATAAAAATCCGTTTCTCTGTATGGATATTGGCGCTCAAAACTTCCAATATTTGTGATATATCCGGTATAAGTTGATCTTAATTCGTAGTCCTTATATTTCAAACTATTATTTAGTTGCTTATACAAGGAATAATTGAAAGCATCATCAATTTTCATATGCTTAATCATCCCTGAATATTCACCAATATAATCAACGAACAACACTAAATTGATAGCACACAAAGCAAACATTTCATTGTCTACTCTGCGTGAATAATAAGCTATTCCGTCGTATTTCATCTTTTTACATGCCATCATTAACGATTGTGAAATGATATATTCTGACTTAAATGTTCTGTCTTCTTCTTTGATTACATAACAAGTTGCAATCGTAAGAAGATACAATTTTAACCAACAGTGCACTCTCTCTTTTTCAAATTCGTTCAAGCATCTAAAATCTCTTATAGAGATAGCCAAGTTGAAAATTCTCTGATTACCTTCTAATAATATTGGAGAAACATTAAAATCTATTTCTGCTGGACATCCCGTTTCTATCCAACATCCGTATGAAGAATTAGCCAAATACATGCTAGGATTCCCAGGAAT
>CAMCIX010000004.1 GCA_945875045.1 uncultured Clostridia bacterium
GCGAAGCTCCTTGTGATCGCCGATTTTGTTTTGAAACTTTGTACCGTCCTTAAATGAAACGGGATTCACAACGAAATGACAATGCACATTATCTGTATTCAAATGAACAGTTACAAGTACCTGATACCTATCGCCCCACATCTTTCTGGCGGTTGCTTTGCCGATTTCAAAGGCTTGCTCCGGTGTGACCTCACCTTCACGGAAACTCTGTATCCCGTGATAACCGACGACCTTACCACGAATCCCGAACCGGAGCTGTACGGCAATCATTTCAGCATAGGCATTTTGCTTTGAGCAGTTGATACCGCCAACATACATTTTGCGGTCGGTCTTATTATCGTTTTCGGCGTAAGAAAGCGCCGCATATAAATCGTTATCCAAATATCTGCGGTCGGTGGTTTTGTCGGGATTGTCGGCATAGTCAAGGGTTGCTTTCAAATTCCTATAAATAGGCCAAAAGCCTGTTACAGCCACGTTGCATCACTCCTTTTCCGGCAATAGAAATGCCGCCGTAATTTCTTTGAGTACCGTGCTAATTTCCACATCCAATTCCGGTGAAGTGGCTTTATCTGCAAGATCACCGAGCTTTTCAAGGCAAAGAAAAAGAGCGTCGGGTGGAATACTTCTCGGCTCATACCCTAACGCTCTTTGCTTTACATATTCGGTTGTGCTTAGCCCGCACTTTCGGGCTTTTGATTTGATTTTATCTTTTTCTTTTGCCGTGACACGCACGGCGATTCGTATATCTTTCATATACATCATTCCTTCTTTCATTCTTTTTTCGGGGGGGATTGGGGGCGGCAGCCCCCAAAGAGGAAAGCCGACTTACCGGGCGGCTTTTGATTGGGACTTTGGCACACAAAGTCCCTGCTTGTTATACCGTAAGACAAATCCCACGGGGCATAATAATAAGCGACTTTCAAATACCATAATTTCAGCGGATTTCTCCGCTACACGATACCGAAAACCGCTTCTTTTCCCATTGGGGCATATCTCGTCATTGAGCCAAAGTGGCTCTACTTTTACATCAAAATAACAGTTTTGAGCCAAATATCGGCGTTTTGCCTCAGCAAATTTGCCTAATAAAATCTGTTGCGAAATTTGTAAATGAGCATATGATTTTCGTCCGTTGCTTTGGTGTGATTTTGAGTACCATAGATTTCAAACCTCCTTTCCGTTTTTCGGGCAGCAAAAAAGCCGTCGAGTGCAACCCCGACGGCTCATTTCCTGCCTTCTGTATATATAATAACGGAAAACAGCTATTTTTTACGAAACAGAGCAACAACCAAAATTTCAAAAACGCAACAAGCGATAATCCTTGAAAATCAGAGATGTTTACGGTATAATAGAATATATAATACTTGTGCGAACAGAACTTTTTGACTCTATACAGCGTCAAGTAAAGTTTTTGGTACAGTGCTTATGATAGAATAGAAGCAAAGGAGCAAAAAAATGATTTCTGCGTTTTTTACTGCCGATTACCGTGACGGGAGAGTGATATTCGGTGGCAAAAGCTATCCCGCCGGAGTGTTTGCAACACATCTACTTAATCAGTTTTATATTAACGATACTGCCGCACGGATCGCTGTGTTTCGGGATGATTTGAATTATCATATTCTCACACAGCTAAAAAATGGCTACTTGAACATCACGGAATTTGTGAAAACGGGTGCAAATACTCTTGAAGCCTTAAAAGCATTATCAAAACTGCGGCCGTTTGACGGGCTGAATATTGAAGAAGTCCAAAATACAGTAACAACGCTTTTCACGGCAGAAAACGGGCAAAAGATATGCGGATACTTTGCCGACAAAGCAAAGCTAAGTATGTTGTCACAGGACGAAATCGCCGCAGGCACGGCGGACAGGATGAAAAACGTAACGGATTTTTCTGTAATTGAAAGTAACATTACAGAGATAAAATCGATACTGTTATTCTTCGATACTCTTGCCGATGACTTGATACTTGCACACGGAAACCTGTTAAAATTCTGCAACCGCATTGACGAGGTTGAACGACTTGATGAGGCGCATTTATTACCGTTAGCACTGGAGATTTTCGGAGACCATCACTTTACGCAAAGCGGCAGATATATTTCAGTGAAGAAGAATGCAAAAAGCGTAACCGGAATCGTTGCAAAAAGACTGAATTTCGACAGCTATTACAGCTTTATACTGACAGACTTTTTTGAGGGGCTACACTACGGACACTATCCCCGCAAGTGTGAGATTTGCGGAAAGTACTTTCTTATGCAAAGCGCAAGGCGGCAGAAATACTGCTCTTACGGCATTGCGCCGGAGTTATACCGGGGCAAGAAGATTACTTGTCGAAAATATGCCGCCGTGCTGAACAGAAAAGAAAAAGCAGAAAACGATCCTATCGTATCGCTGTATAACCGCCGATGTGGTGCCATTCGTACAGAGGTTGGCAGATGTACAATATCAAAAGCTTTTGGTGAAGCGGCGAAACATCTCGCTAAGGAACATAAGCTGAGAGCGTTGGCAGATGATCAATACGCAAAAACGCAGTATAGAAAAGATATGAGCCGAGAGGCGTTATACGCCGAAGTGGACAGGAATTTAAAGTGAAAGAAGGTGTGTGCCGGTGAAAAACGAAAAGTGGACAGAAGATTTGTATTTATACCGTATGAAGCCGGCACCGCCGAAAAAAGATGATTTTCAGGAGTATATCGCGCTATACTGTGCTGAAAATGACGATAAATATCTCAACTGGTTCTTTTATTATTACGAGCCGAGGCTGAACACTGTTATTATGCAAACCGTGCAGGAAAACGCCATGCAAGGGCACTTCGCCGATTTGAAATAGGCGTATATTTTCGGTATCTACAAGGCGCTGCAGAAATACGATATTTCTACAGGCGTTCCCTTTCTCATTTTCAAAGAGCATTATGTAAAAAACGAAATCGACAAATACATCAGTACCATGCGGACGGGCTATTCCGTACAAAGCGTGGACGAATACCGAACGCTCAGAAAGGCAATGGCGCTGTATGCAAAATATGAGTATAAGTTTGATGATGAAACAATAACCATAATCGCCGCCGAAATCGGGAAAAGCGTCAAAGACACCAAAGAGATCATCCGTGCCGGAATTGACAGCACGCACTACACCGATTTTTACCGTAAATACGCTGATGAGGACGGTGAAAGCACGGCAGAGGATGTGACGGTTGACACTACCTCCAATCCTGAAAGGTTATTTTTCAAACAGTGGCAGGCAGAAGCACTGTTTACCGCTTACGAAGCACTTGATTACCGAGAACGCATGATGGTTGCCGATCATCTCGGCTTCTGCCCGGAATGTTACGGGATTTATGAACTCAGTAAAGACGAAAACGGCAATTCGGTCAAGCTGCTCCGCAAAAGGAAAGCCTACATAGACCTCGCCGCCGAGCATACGCTGTCCTCACCCGATACCGCTTTCCAAATTGTAAACGGCGCATATGAGAAAATGATGATTGAGCTTGCGATTGATGAGTATATCCATATTGTAGAACTGCGGCTGACATCCGCTGACAATAACTCAGTCACCTATGAATACTGTGCCGATCATAACAGTGACTGGGGTGAAATTCATTACACCCTCGGCGAAGACGATTACGATGTTGTTCAATATGTTTATGCCGACAAAAAGGGTGACTTCTTCTTCGCCTCCGCAGGAGAATGGATTGTGTATAATGTAAATAGGAAGCACATACCTAAATATATGCTTATATCTTTATAAAACCGATAAAACGAAAAAGCCCCGATGAGAATCAGAAACCTGAAACTCATCGGGCTATTATTTTGTTTGAGCTATTTAAAAATAAATCTATCGCTTTATAATTCCTTGAGTTTTTCGAGAATTTGTGCTATAATATTCTACAATAACTCAGCACTCAGCACCAACATATAACAGTAATTTTTTTGCCGATGATGAAGGATATAAGAAACGAGGAAACGGATATGACAGTAAGCTATAAAAAACTTTGGAAGCTGCTCATTGACAAGGATATGAAAAAGAAAGACCTTGAAAAGGCGGCGGGGATCAGCAACTATGTCATTTCAAAGATGAACAAGGGTGAAAACATCACTGTGGATATCGTAGGCAAAATTTGCAGTGCATTAAACTGTACTCCCAATGACATTATGGAGTTCAGTGATGACAGCATATGAAGGGGATTTTTTCAATGAGCAAAGTTTTAACAAAAATCACGCAAAGCGCCTATTTCAAAAAGAAGGATAGAATCCCTTACATAAATGCTGTTGTTCTGATGGGGTTGTTCACCTTTCTGTTTTTAGGTGCGGAATATCTATATGTAGATGTGCTTTCCCGCATGGTATCAGAGGATAAAACCGTACTGGCACAGAATTATGCACTGGGAGTAAGTGCGGCAGGTTTTTTGCTGTATCCGTTATTGAACCGATTTTGTAAAAACCGTCTCAAAACTGTATGCTTTGCTGTTTTCGGCCTTTCATCCGTTTTGTGCATAGCCTTTATCTGTATGGGTACTGCTTATTCAGCGACATTCACAGCGGGGCTTGTTTTGTTTCTTCTTCTCGGCTTGTTCGGCAGTGCGGTTTTTTATCTTTCCATGCGTATGATGAAAACAGACAGGTACTTGGCAAGGACTGTAGGAATTTCCTACGCGCTGGGTATCCTGCTCCAGTTTGCAAACAACAATCTTGTTCGCTCGGAGGTTGTGGGGGCAATCATTTTATCGGTGTTTTTAATGCTGCTTGTTTGGATGCTGATAAAGAACGACCGCATTTATTGTGAAAACGGCGGTCATAAAGTTGAAGCTTCGCCGGATGAAGACAAGAGAGACAGTAATACCAAAGAAACCGCAAAAGGAGCAACAGTCGGTATTCTTATGATTCTGCTTGTCGTGCTGATGACCTGTATTTTCAGCACGCTTGACAATGCGGTGACTCTTGTCCACGCAGGCGGAACAGTTGACATAGGACAGTGGCCGAGAATCCTGCTTGCTTTAAGCGGTTTGGCGGCGGGATTTGTATTTGACATAAAGAACCGAAAATATATGGGACTTGTCATGTACTGCGTGATGGTGCTGTCCACGATATGTATTGTCGTGCTGAAATTTGGCGGTTCATTTTTGGTGGGCTTAATTGTTTTCTACCTGTCAGCGGGCTTTTTTGCGGTATTCTTTACCTCCGGCTTTATGGAGCTTTCCCGCCATATGAGAATATCTGAGCTGTGGGCAGGCATGGGGCGTGCGGTGAATAATATTACAGCCGCTCTCATTGCCAACCCTGTTTTAGCCCTGCTGTCCTATGACAGCAGTATTGCCGTCATTGTTCTGGTGCTGTTCTTATTTGTGGCTGTCAGCACTGTGGCGGTTGTATATACCTTTCAAAAGAAAGCATTTGCGGAACAGCTCATTACAGATGCAACCAACACCGTCAGCGAGAAAGAAAAGGTGCAAAAATTCATGGAATTGTTTTCTTTTACGGAAAGAGAAGCCGAGGTGTTCGGCTGCCTTGTCAATACGGAGGACAGCGTTCAGGCGATTGCCGAAAATCTGTATGTCTCCAGACGGACTTTGGAACGGTATATTTCCGCTATCTATGAAAAAACCGGTGTCAAATCCCGTGTCGGGCTACTCAATCTTTACAATAAATAATTTTTGATCTCGGAATCTGCTCTGCCGCCTTCCCTAAAACGGAAGGCGGATTTTTTATACCATTTTCAGAGTGAAAAACAGCTTTTTGCCCTGATTTTTAAGAATGGCGGAGTTCCGCCACCCCATTTTCGGCAGATTGGCGGACTTCCCTTATATACAAAAAAGCCCTCTGCCAATATAATTATAAGCAAAGGCAGTTGATATATAAGCCGATATACTCAGCCGTTAAGAAGGAGAGAAACGCATATGAAATACAAAAATCATAAAAAGCATCGGGCGCGGCTGCTGACCGCTGTCTTTGCGGCGGTTATGCTTCTGTCGCTCCTGCCGATAACCGCGTCGGCAAGAGAGAGCGGGAATACCGTACTGACCGAGGATTATTACAGGCTTACCGACGGCAACGCCGCCAAAGTGCCGGGGCTTAATTATCGTTGCTCAGGTCACGGCGACAAAATGATTGAATACTATGCGGAGGTTGAGGACGACGGGCGTTACACCGTCCCCGGTATTATTGAAAAGGTCGGGAACAAACTACGTTATGTATATACATATTATTGCCCTACCTGCTACTCCACATGGAAAGAAGGCGCCAAATGGAATGGTGAGGGCGAAGTATATGACGATGGCTCGTCCACGGGAAAGAGCCTTAAAGATTATATGGAGTTTGTAGCAAACAACACGGTTGCAGGTATGGCATCATATGGTTACTACTATCCGCCGAAGGACGATTCGGATAATGCGCCGCAAAGGAATTATACTGTCGGCACTTCAACTGTTACAGAACAGCCGGATCTGTTTCAGGTTGACGAAAATGGGTGTCTAATCGGAACTTCCGGAAAGGCGCTGACGACTGTTTCCGGAAAGAAACCTGATGAAAAAGATCCCCTTGCACACTGGGATATGCCGGGCGCTTTTGCGTTTTATCAATTCTTCTATACCGGTATGTCCGAAATGATAAACAAGCCTACAAGCGCTGATGATCCGGCGTGGGATACTGTCAGAGATATGACCCGTATCTACTATATGAAACGGCAGCAGGAGGGGCAGCTTGCCGGATCGAGGGTGAACTATTCGTCCCAATGGTATAGCTACGATTATTCTATGCTCGGCGAATGGGTTGTGACCGATCTTATGGCGGAATACAAGACAGGCGAGATTTGTGGCTATGTTTCCTATGTGGGTCAGAAAACCGAAATTGCCGTTCCCGAAACGGTAACTATACCATTGTACGGAAAGGTAAAAATAATCGGTGTAGATATTGAGGATCACAACCTCAAAAAGGTGTATATCAATGATAACGTTACCTGTATACGCCGTTTAAGCTCGGTAAACCTTGAAGAAATTTCGGGCTGTAAAAGCCTTGAATACATAGAAAAATACGCGTTTCAAAATGATGTTTCGCTGAAAAGCATACCCGAAATGCCAAAGCTTGATTGGATCGCCATGGGCGCCTTTGAGGGCTGTATATCATTGCGCGATGTTAAGCTACCGGACAATATGACATTCATCGACTTCACGGCGTTCGGTTGGTATGACACCGTTCTCGGAAATTACGATATTGGTATGACGGATCAGAGCTGGGAGGATTTTCAGTATCTGAGCGACCTCTCCGACAACGACAAAATCCTCGGACTGACCCTGTATTCCAAAAAAGGCAGCACGACCTATAAGCTGTTGGACACCCTGATCAATAAAAATGATGCGCTGACTCCCGCGCTTGACGATAGCGGCAAGCCGTATTTTAAATCCTACGGTGACGCGGTCTCCATGATGAGCGGCGAGGTGAAAGAATTTACCTCTCATTGGAATCTCAAAAGCAGCGGTGATTATAAGGGAAACCTTGCCTCCACCGACAAGGATGTGGACGATTCCACCGGCGGCAGGCTCGGCGAATACGCCGAGGGCGAGCCGTCGTGGAGCCCGAAGAAGGTTCTTGAGCAAGGTGCACTTACCGCAAGTCTCCTGCTGTTCTTCGGCATAACCGCCGGCGTTGCGCATTACACCGGCACAATGCCGGATAAGAAAAAGCCTGTTCCGGAAATTCCGAAAACCTATTGGGGAATGACCGCCGAGCAGTGGTCTAAAATGGGCAGTGACAGTATCGACCTGCTTTCCAACTCGTTTGAGAAAATGGGGGGCGTCGGCAAGGTGATGAAGGGCGCAGTCGCCGCAGGCAAGGCATTCCAGAAGTATCTGGATGTATATAACGAGACCGGGAATGCCGATGAAGCGTGGAACAAAGCCTTTGTCAGCTCGCTGTCTGTGGGAACGGCGTTCGGCATGGCTACCGACAGTGTTCCCGCCGTCGGAATATGGGATGCCGTTTCCGGTCTGGCAATGGGCACCTCTACGGCGGCGGACGCAGTCAGCATGGGCGGCAATGCCGAGCATCTGGCGGATTTCTTTATGGATTATATGTACTCCCGCAATAAAGAGCTGCATGTGAATACAAGCTTTGATCCAAGCGTTGTATATACCCGTGAGGAGCTGACGCAGCGGATCGCCGACGGCGCCTACGGCGAGAATATCAAGAACTTTTCCGATGCCGTGGATCTGGTCAGCAGCTGGCAAAGCATCAAGGATACGACGGTCGGCGTCTTCGGCAAAGACGGCTTCGGATGGGGCATTTTCGGCAATATGGGTGATACGGCAAATGAGATGATTAAGGGCAGCCGCGTGGCTGAGCAATATGTCGAATGGTTCAATTCAGCTGTGAAAGACTTCTACACGACCGGAACGAAGGGAGGAATGTAAGATGCAGGTAAGAAAACTGTCCTATTTGGCTATAGACCGTCTCGGCGAGCTGCTCGGACTGACGGCGGACGCTCTTTCTCCGATTCACGACCTGCAGTCCGCCATTCTGGGATTGAAGAAGGCTATGCCTTCCGAACTGAAAGAGGGGCTGGACGCAAATCTGCTTGCGCAGGGCTTGCTTACCGCGGAAGCGGAAGGTTTGCAGCCGACCGCCTCGATGAACCTCTTTATATCGGCACTGTATTGTCCGAAGAAATGCTATCGGGTTCGAATGCAGGAAAAGGACGGTACGGGCGACACCTATCTTCTGCTCATGGACGGTGCATGGCTCCGCATAGACGCTTTCCGCGGTGAGCTGACGGTTTCCGGACCGTTTGATCTTGCTGCAGCGGAGCTGTATTTGCGGGCGTGCGTTGAAACGGCTCTGAGGGAACCGGATATTCAGCTGCAGATCGAGCGAAGAGAAGAAGGTTTTGTTCACGGTGCGGTGATTGAACTTGACGGTAACAGATACTCCTTTGCCGGTACGGTTTTTACGCCTACCGACAGCTTTCCGCAGATGTTCGTTCATGTGTTTGCGGCAACCGATGAAAACCGACAGTGGATCGCCGATATGCTCATAGGCAAGCGTGAATTTGTCCTCCCCGAAAGCGAGCAGGAAGAAGCGCCCGCCGAAAAACGTTCTTACAAAAAAGCGTTAAAGGGTTTTCTGATAGCTCTTGTCGTGAATGTGTGCGCCGCAGTGATTATTGCCGTGCTGAAAGCGGTACTTTGAGGTGGTGCGTATGAAACTGAAAAACATACTTTCCAATGCGTTTAACGCAATAATCAGCTCATACGAGGGCAAACGGTTCTGGCCGAGCCTCATACTGAGGCTTGTAATGGCGCTTGCCTCGGCGGTCATCACCGCCGTGTTTGCCAACACGCTGTTTTCAAAAAACAATATTGTCAATCAGATCTTTGCCGCTCTGTTCTTCTATTTCCTGATGGTGTCGGTCAGTAAGCTGATCACCGAAATCAAGCGCGGCGGCTTCGCGGGGCGGCTGAAAAGCACCGTTTGCAATATGGTACGCCTGAAACCTCCGGCACTGTGGTTCTTTATTGCCGCAATCGTTCTGTCGCTGTTTTTGCCGTATGCCTTTGTGCTGTCACTGTCGCTGCTGCTGTTCTGCTCGGCGGTATCGGAGAATAACTCCCTGCTGCTCGGCGTAAAGAACGCCGTGACAAAGGGCGAAAATCCCGAGAAAAACGGCAAAGGACTTGCGGCATTTACAAGCGGACTGATCGCCTGCGGGCTGATTGTCTGCATACTGACGAATCTCGGCGTGCCGACGCTCTACGGCGTAATCGACGGCAGCAATCCGAAGCCCGGTACGGCGCAGACCGAACCGGCGGGAAAAGACGACGGTTCACAAATTCCGTCGGATACGGATAAAACGCCCGACAGCACGACAAAGCCGAACGGCGGAGATACTAAGGAAAACGATGATTCATCTATTGAGGAAACAGCAAAGCAGCTCACGGATAAGCTGATCGAGTATGCCGGCAAGGACAAAAAGGCGTTTGCAAAGCTGTTCCGCAACACGGACGACGCGGTCATCGATCAGTATTACAACACCTCCTATAATAAATTCCGTGAGTACGGCAAGAGCCTGATCGCCATTGCGGCACAGGACGGCGATTCCGTTTGGTTCACGGCGCTGTATTATCAGATACCTGCAAACTATCCGGCAGAAAAAGAAAAATCTGTCTATCTGTCAACGATCATGACGCACGCGGATGACGGCTGGAAATTGGAATGGAACGACGCTGTGCTTTCTCGGCTGCAGTCGAAATATGATAATGCCGGATTTACTCCCGAGGGGCTTTGGGCAAAGGAAAGCGGCTATGCGTGGGCAAAATTCTTTATCCCGTTTGATTCGTACAACACGGCAATATTCTATGAGAATGCCGTCATGTGCAAGGTTACGGAAATGTATATGGACGAAAACGACAACCTGAATCTTATGGTATATGCGTCAAACGGCACGGACAAGGATGTTAAGCTCACCGGAATGGATATTTCGGTATCAGACGGCGACAGAATGCTGTTTGAAAAGCACTTTGATGTCGAGATTGAGCTTAATAAGGACGGTGTGTCCCTATGCGCACTGAAGCTGTTCTCACCGCAAGACATCGACTTTACGACATGGAGCAGCCCGAAGATCACCGACTTTACATTCAGCTATGAAAATCAATAAGGGGGAGCAGCCGATGCGCCGCAAATACTTTTATTCAAGCAAAAGGCTTAACTATCATTTTCTGCACCGATTATCAGCGATTTTTCTGCTTATAAGCATGACGCTGTGCGGCTGTGCGAAAGAGCCCGCCGGGGAACCGTCGGAAGCCGTCAGCACCGAGCCGGAGACCTCGCAGACCGAAACAACGCAGGCGGATCCGATAAATCTTGAGCAGGTGCTCCTAAAAGAACGCGGCATACCGTACGATCAATCGGATTACAAAAAGTTCCTCGGCGGAGAAAACATCATTCACGAATACGCCGAATTCGACTGTAATCTGGATCACGGCTACAGTAAAACCGTCAACGATCTCGTGGTGGCTGACGGAAAGCTGTATCAGGCAAATTTCAACTCCGTTTTGGCAAACGGCAAGAACATACAGGAGGTCGGCACCCTGCCCGGAAAAAATATCCGATATTGGCGTCTGACCTATGACGGTGAAATGGGAGAGATCTACTTAAATGACGGCTCCGGCTATAAGGTCAGCAGCACGCCGTTTACGGCCTCGCCGATGGATAAGGCGCAGTTTCCGCTGTTCCGAAAGGTTTACCGCTATGCTTCCGACGGAAAGACGCTGGAGGATCATACGGCAGAATACTTAAATGCCGATAAGGTCTACTCCGGCGATCCGATGATCGCCGTTGCCGGCGGTAAAGTTAGCCTGCTTTTTTCGGGCAAATATCTTGATAAGGGTACGACCGGCTGGAATTGGTATCAGGACATGGGTTGGCGGGAGTACATTGCCTTTGAATTGGAGCTGTCTGAGCTTGCCGGCGAAGCACCGATCCGACTGTTTAATCGGAACATTCTGATGACCAATTGTGCCTTTTATGAAATCGTGTATGCCTCGGAGCCTTTGGACGACAGCGACACAAAAGCGCAGCTTGCGCCGGACGGCTCGGTGTCTCCCTATTATCCCGCAGCGCAGCATCTCAACTGCAATGTAAAGCTAAGAAAGCTTGAGCTGCTCACTGCTTTTTACGGCGATGTCCGCAACATCAGCACAAGCCATGTGATCACCGAGGACTATACGATGCTCCCCATTGCCGAGGTGCTTACAGACGGATACGGTGCGTATCAAAAATACGATCCCTGCCGTTTCTATTGGGACTATAATCAGGATTAAGGAAAAAAGGAGAGAAACACGATGAATGTAAAACGAATCACGGCGCTTGCGCTGGCCTTGGTCATGACCTTGCTTCTTGCCGCCTGCGGCAGCAAAACCGTTGTGAACGATGACGGCACAAAAACCGAACAAACAGAACGCGGAGTCAAGGTGACGCAAACGGCGGCAAAAGCCGTGCAGACCGAAAAATACGAAACCGCCGATTTCAGCATTACCATCCCGAAGGGCTGGACGGTAACGACCGGCGGAACGAATATCTACCACAGTATTCGGGTAAGCGACCCGAACGAACCGCTCAATCAGATGTTTGTGCTGCTCAAAGCCGATGTGTTGTTGCACAGTCAGGCAGGTAAAGATGCATGGCAGCAGAACTACAATATGGGCAATACGCAGGCGGCGCTTTTTGCTAAGGCCGCTGTGCTTGATAACCCGTCTACAGAGGGCTTTTTCAAAATATTCTCACAGTATACTGCATTTGCATCGGAGGTGGAGCCTGCTTATTCGGGATATGCCTTCCCCCGGTTTGATAATTTTACGGTAACCGACCGCTATCCCTCTGCCAGCCCGATGAAGTCCTCCGCTCTCGGCGACGAGCAGCTTCGCGCGACATTCACGGATAACGGCAAAGAGGGCGAGGGTCTATTTGCCGCCAGTGTGGTGGACTTTGGCAGCTCTGCCATCTCCAACGGCAATGTGGTAGGCTATCAGCTCCAGGCTGTGGACGGCGGCTACTATATGGCTTACAACATCATTGCTGTTACCGCCGCAAAGGACACCTTTATCGAGTGGGAAGGTGTGCTGACCGATTGCTTCAAAACCCTGCAGTATTCCGACAGCTTTGTCAGTACCACCAATCAGGCAAGCAATGAAAAGGTTGCCCTTGCCAAACAGATCAGCCAGAACTTCAATGCGACCATGGACGGCTTTATGTCCTCCTGGGAGAGCCGCAACAGAAGTCAGGACATTATGAGCCAGAAGCAGAGCGACGCCACCCTCGGCTACGAGCGTGTATACGATACCGAAACCGGTGAAATTTACAAGGCTACGAACGGTTTTACCGATGTGTACGACGGCAAGCGGTACAAGGCAGTGACCGACGACAATATGTATGCCGAACCTATCAGCGGGTATATTGAAAAGCAATAACACCATAACAAAAACGGTTTACCGTAGAATCGTGATGAAAAGGAGGTGCCGGACGGTGAACAGGCAACTTTCCGCTTTGCCGGACAGTAAAACAACAAGAATAATACTGCCGTATAACCGGCAATATGTGTTCTTCGCCGTTTATGAAGTGCTGGATAAAAACGGTGCCGAATATGAAAAAACAGACGCATCCACCATTTTAGCAGAGATGTCGGTATACGGTAATTTAAGCCGGTTTTCCGTCTCCGTAAATGAACAGGAAACGGGAACGGAACTGACCGTAACGATGGTTCATCCCTGCGAAGGACTCTCCGCCTCCGGCGTTCAGAGATCCGTAACCGCTGTCGCCGACAGCATCTCACAGCACCTGGAAAACGAGCTTGTGATAAACAAGTTGAAGGCTTAATTTCAGATCATAATCGAAAGCCTGAAGCGCATTCTGCTCCGAATGCGGACAAAAACTTTAAGAAAGGATTTTTAAATTATGAAAGAACGCACACTTAAAACAAAATTGCTGACAGTCCTGCTGACTTTGTGCTTGGCACTGTCCATTGTGCCGATTTCGGCGTTTGCGGAATCGGGAGCGTATGCTGTTAAATTCTACCCCGGAGATTATGGAACCATGAAAAACAACCAGATCCCGTTTGTGTATTATGGCATTGACGATGATGTTAACAAGCCCTACTACTATAAGCTGAATGTATCCGAGACAGAAACTCTCAGCTTTGCCGGCAGTATCATCGATACTTTACTTCCGAATTCGGGATATGAGTTCGCCTACTGGACAGCCGATGCTGCCGTATACCAGGTCGGCAGTAATGCTGCCATTTCTGCCGGCACCGCTCTTTCCTCTGAGCAACTACAGAACACAATCACCGTGAAAAGTGATGTGACATTCACGGCCCATTTTAAGCAGATCTCTGAATATCCTGAGGTTTCAGAAATCAGCACCGTTGAAATCATCGGCGCGACCCTTTCCTACAACCCCGGCGATACCCCACAGGCCACGGCTGCCGTAGCCGCCGCCGATCAGGGCAAGTACCGGATTGCAGATGAATACTGGCAGGAGTTAAATGAAAACGATGTGGCCGTGGCTGTATGGCATTCCGACGACGGGGCATACAGCACCTTGCCGACCATTACTGCGTTTGAAAGCGAAAAAAAATATGTATATTCCGTTCTGCTGATGCCGGAAAGGGAATATGACTTCGGCAGAGAAGTCGCCGCTACGGTGAACGGGAACGCAGTGACAGCGGTTCCCGCCACAGATGGATACCTGAGTCTTCCCAATGTTAAAACGATTATACCGACCGAGTCGTACAACCCGACGGTAATTGATCTGATTGAGATAAATGATGTCACTGTCAGCTTTAAAGACGGCGATAAGCCGAAATTCACGGGTTCGGTGCCTGATAATGCAGGCTACGCGTTCAGATGCGAGTGGTGGAGCCTCGACGGCGATACAGGCATCGTTTCCACGGAGCCGGAATGGGGAGGCGATATTTATAAAAACAAAATCACCGCTTTTAAAGCCGGAAAGACCTATCATTACGGTGTATATGTGACTGCCTATACCGCTGACATCTCCCCCGATGCCAAGCTAAAGATCAACGGCCGGGAAGTGAACTACACTCGTATAGGTGATGACGGCGATACGCAGAGCTTTTGGGTCGAAACCAATCTCACCATGACACCAACAGCAGCAGGAGAAACGCCCAATTACAAAATTATCGAGGGAGCAAACGGCACTTGGACGCAGAACAGAGACGGAACGCTGACCTTCCGTGCAAACGGTGATTTCAGCAAATTCACAGGCGTTAAGATTGATGGAACGCTGATTGATCCGAAGAATTATACGGCGAAATCCGGCTCAACGATTATCACGTTGAAAGCGGATTACCTCAAAACGCTTTCTGTCGGCACACATAAGCTTACGGTTGTCTATACCGACGGCGAGTGCAGCACGAATTTTGAGGTTAAACAGGCAGCTTCGGAGCAGACAAAGCCAACCGAACGAGATAAATCCGATACAACAACGCCAACCGGTGGCAAGGATACAACAAGCCCTCAGACCGGAGATAACAGCAATATGCTTCTGTGGGTAGCTCTGCTGTTCGTAAGCGGAGCAGGCGTACTCGGAACAACAGTTTACAGCAAGAAAAAAAGAGTAAGATAATATTAAAGGAATCTACTTTGCATATTTGCAAAAAGCCCTCCTGTTCGATGCATACCGGACAGGAGGGCTTGCTTATTTAATATGAAGTGTTACTCAAAATGCAGTTCAATACCTATTAAAAAGTATGAAATTACCGTGTTGCTCGTATTAAATTGTGTTAATCAAATTGCTGTTTATGATTTCTGAGGCTCTGCTGCGAAGGTTGTTCATTTGCCTTACCCATTCCATTTGGTTTTCCGCTTTAAGCCGTTCTGTTACACCTTCGCGCTCTGCCATTTGCTTTACGAGACGAGAAAACATATCTTCTGCCTGTTTGTCAAGATCTGAGAGGTAACCGTTCAGTTTACCGCTTGTCAGCAGATTATGATAAAAGACCTTGCGATTTTGCTTGATATACCGCAAGTGTCGTTGTCCCCATAAGCCGACAGGCTGTTGTTCTACTTCAGGTAATTTTAAGCAAGGTAGATAGTAGTCGTCTTGAAGTTCATACCAAAGCCCGTTTCTTTCGTCAAAAATGTACTTTTCCATAATCACGCCCCCTTGAAAAATACTTTGAATTTCTTTTGTTTTGCACTAATGATTTTCAGCAGAACCTCATCCACCGCGTCGGTGTACTTTCCATCAGCAATAAGCTTGTTTCTTAATTGGTTCAGGCTCTCAATTATAAGCCGATGTTCCTGATCGTTTAGCACAAGATAGTATTTTTGCTTCATCATCGGTTCTCCTCTCAATTTTTGCAATTATTGTAATATAAGTAATCACGAAAATCGAATGTGCGGATAAAAATGAGCGTACCCACCGTTTCGGGTGAGCACGCTCAATGTTATATTTCGGGATAGATTACTTTTAATTGCTGATACATTTTTCTTGACGGTCTGCGGCTGCCCGATTCCCATTTCGCATAGATACTCGGAGAAATACCGGCATTTTCAGCAAAATCAACTTGGTTAAGGCCATAACGCTTTCTGACCTTATGTAATAGTTCCGTATATGGCGCACTTATGAAAACACAAAAATCATCAAACAGCAGAGACTTGGGTATTTGCAGCATTTGAGTAGCAACTACGGAAATTTCATACGGTATCGGGAAACGCCCCTGTTCATAGCCGAGAACTGTTGCCGGTACAATGTTTAATTTCTCTGCAAGCTGCCTTGTGGTAAGCCCTCTCAGTTGGCGATAGTAGCGCATATATTCTCCGGGAGTGCTTAAATCACTCAACGCTTCAAAGATAAATCTCAAGTGCATCAGCATTTTGCCGTGCCGGTATTCATATAGCCCTGTGTGATTGAGAATAGTATCGCATTTGCACCAAAGTTTAGAAGAAAAGAAATATATGGAAAACTGAAAAAAGATATTG
>CAMCIX010000005.1 GCA_945875045.1 uncultured Clostridia bacterium
AATTGTAACCGTGCGAAAAAGGGAGGTTTGGTATATTTTTCAAATGGATTTAGAAAGTGGATTGTGTTATTGTTTACTTAAATAACACGCGGTTCCATGAAAAATTTTTAAAAGGAGAAAGGAATTTATGGAGAAATTGAAAACATTTCAAAGTGGCAGGAAGATATTGTCATTATGTTTATCCTTATGTATGATTTTGACTGTATTTTCCAACATCGGTCTGATTGCGTCGGCAGAAAGCGCATATGCCCCTGAAGAATTTGCATTAGGCTCGGGAACAGCAGATGATCCTTATCAGATTTCCACAGTCGGACACCTTGTAAAAATGGTGCAGAGCGGCGGAAAAGACATACAGGGTCAGAGTCTCTATTATAAATTAACAGCTGATATTGACCTTAACCCAACCGAAAATTGGGTTCCACAAAACGGGTCTTACCAAAACTGGGCAAGTATAATCCCCGGAAAATCGGTAGACACTACTTTTTGCGGCTATCTTGACGGTAGCGGTAAAACAATCAGCCATTTGTATGTCAAGACGGGTGATAATCAATACGAAAATTACGCCGGCCTTATTCAAGCTATGTCGCCAAATTCGTGGATAAAGAATCTCACGATTGACAGTTTTTACAGCTCCGGATTATATGCGGCGGGCGTTGTAGGTATGACTTATGGTGAGCGTACAGATGGCGTCACAAATTTTGAAAACATTACCGTTAAAAACGGTACGGTAATATCTACAAATCAATACGGCAGCGGTGCTGCAGGTATTTTGTCATATGCCTATGCCAAGACTACTTTTAATACTTGCAAAGCAATCGGTTTGAATATATCATCTGTTTCTGGAAGTACTAAACGCGGCGCTATTTGCGGTGTTACCGACCCGGACGGTACTACTGACAATGCCGAATTGATAGATTGTGCTGCAATCGGATGCAGAGGCGTTAGTCAACTTATAGGCGGCGCCAAGGGTAACGGCGAAAACGGTACGGTTAAGTATTACGATGAAACGGTTAACTATGCAGGCGGCAGCGGCATAAAGGCAGATCCTTATCAAATCGCTACTGTAGACCAGCTTTACAGAATGGTTTACGAAGGGGGCAAAACGGGCGACGCACCTGCTTACTATGTTCTGAAAAACGACATCGTTTTTAATGAGATCGGCAAATGGTCACCCGATGCAGATAATACAAAACTATATGAAGTATGGAATACACCTTCTGCGGATTTCGAGGGTAATTTCAACGGTAACGGATATACAATAAGCAATCTGTATATTAAAGGTAACGGGTTTATAAATGTGGCCCTCGACGGTGCGGTTATTACAAATGTTAGATTTGAAAATATCTATGTTTCGGGCCAAGATTGGGTTGGAACATTGGTCGGTACGGCAAATACGATAACTGTATCAAATGTTATGATAATAAACTCGCAGTTGGTAAGAACTGCAAATTGGGGGAATAAGAGCGGCGGAATTGTCGGTTTAATTTGGGATGGAAAGACACCTACGTTTTCTAATTGCGCTGTAATCAAAACTGACGCTGACGGTGCGATAAGCGGTTGCGGAGACTGGAATGCCGCATCGCAGAATATTACCGGTTGTTGGGCGGTTGAATGTAGTAAAGCAACGCGTTTCTGCGCAGGAAAAGATGTAACGACAACAAAAAGTTATTTTATAACAGATAAGTCTTCCATAAAAGGTGCTGCTGCAAAAGAGAATATGCCGCTTGATTATACTATGACTTGGAAATTGGGCGCTGAGGGCGAGTATCCTTCTGTAAGAGCTTTTAACGCTGAAATTTGGGACGGCAACAAGGATGTGGCTGTCAATTCGATGCAAGGCTCAGGCACTAAAGCCAACCCGTATATAATCACAAACGGCGCTCAGCTTTATGCGGCTGTAAATGCTACTGGCGAACTTTACTTTGAAATCAACAATGATATTTACCTTGGAAATCCGGGCTTAGTGTATTTAGGAGTGGGTTCTAATAATTGGTTCAATAACAATGGCGATGTTCCCTTCATCGGACATATTGACGGTAAAGGTCACACGGTTTACGGCGTTTATTCAAAAGCTGATAATTATTGGGGAGCAAGCGGTTTTGTACGTATACTCGGTATGGGTGGTACACTTAAAAATATCAGAATATCCCATTCGTATATTGAATCCAAGCAATATCTCACAGGCGCTTTAACAGGTATGGTTTCCTATATTCCTGACAAAGGAACAGAATATACACATCCTGCGGAAATCTCGGGCTGCAGCGTCGTAGAATCCTCTGTAATTGCAACAGAGGCTTACCAACCGAGAATAGGAGCCTTAGTGGGATATATCAATAATACTTATTATGCAGATAATAGCAAGGGCACGGTTAAGCTTGATGTAAAGGATTGCTATACCTCGAATAACGTGTTGGAATATACAAACAATGGCACTACCTGTGATAATGATGCAAATGCAGGCGGTATTATCGGTGATTGCGGTAAACCTTATGATAATGCAGGCAATGAGATTGTGAATGAAATCATTGTAAGCAACTGCTATACAGACGGCAATGTTCCGTTTGGAGCAAATGCATCTGATTATTTCAATCATGAGGTTACAAATGTTTATGCCGTTAACGTAGCTGAGGGTATTGAATACGGTTGCACTGTTGGTTCATACGGTGATATGACAGGTTTGTTCAATGCCGGTTCTGCTTGGTATCAGGTTGGCGAAAATCCCGCAAGACTGATTGTAAATACGGTTGATTTTGAATATCCTGATTTTGACGGCGACGGAATCGACAGCGCCCCCGACGCTGCTTCATTAACCGCTATCAAGAAAGCATTGCTTGGTATCAAAGGGTATAACCTTAACAATGCTGTCGGAAATTGCAACGGCGATCAAGATGCAGACGGTGTTGATATCTTTAATATACTTGATTTGGTTCGTTTAAAGAAATATTTGTCAAATGAATCCGGCGTAGAATTAAAAAAAAAAACAGTAACGGATTATAATTCTTCATTACCGCAAAGTCTTGAAGATCGTACAGGTTATTCACTTACCTGGCATGATGAATTCTCCACTCCTATTGATGTTAATACAGATATAGATAGAAACTGGCAGTTTCAGTGGTGTGGGGGTTGGCCAAGCGATGTTTCTCTCCAACGGCATGCCGATTATTTTTCTATTGTGAAGTCAAATGAAGGCAGTTACCTTTCAATGCGCGCCTTAAGACAAGATAGCCATGATCGCGAAGGAAATCTTACTACTTATACATATGCTCCTCCGATTACAACCTGCGGAAAAATGTCTTATCAGTATGGCTATCTTGAAATAAAGGCAAAAGTTCCTCTCAAAAAGGGTACATGTCCTGCTTTTTGGCTTAAGAGTATGAATGATCAATTTGATAAAGACAATGGTGATGTGAAATTAGGCTTTAACCCAAATAAATCTTTCGAAGGAGAGATTGACGTATTTGAAACATTTGGTTACGAATACCTTATACCTAACATTCACAAATTTTGGAATCCTATTTCAGGACTAAAAGGTGTACAAGATCAAGCAAACAATTATGAAGGTAAAACAACCAATTACTATTTTACTGATAATTCTTCACCTGATGATTGGCACACCTACGGTTGTGAATGGACGCCGAACGAAATCTCTATGTACGTTGATGGTAATAAATATAATACATACGATTTAAATGAGGTCTACAACTACAATGCTTCTTGGGCTCCTGACTGGAATAAAAATTGGAATGGCTCTACAAAAGGTGTTGTTGATAAAAGCGGATTTAATGCACCGCTTACGATAGTTCTTAGTATGGGTCTTATTACAAAAGGATTAGTTGCAACTGAGCCAACCTATACAGGTAGAGAATTAGTTGATTCAGATTACAATTTAGGAGATACTGTTGCCGAATTTGCAGTTGATTACATTCGTTTGTATCAAAAAGCTGATGGTAAGCTTTGGACTAAGTATTAATTTACTTATATCCGATAATAGATTGATTAAGGGATTGATTTCCCTTAATCAATCTGTACCTGTTTATACTAAGTAGGCAATTTTTAAGTTAATTAATTGATAATTAATTTAAAAATTATCTGCTGTAAAGCCGATATTAATAATAATTTCAAAATTGGAGGATATGAATATGTGTTTGAAAGTTACTGTGAAAAGGGCAGCATGTATGGTCTTAGCACTGATTATGTTGGTTGCTGCTGCGGGTTGCGGTGAAAACAAAGAAACGACAAAAAAGAAAAAGAAAATTATTACAAAAAAGGTAGTAATTGTTGAAACCGATGATAATTCCGTAACAGTAGACGATACAAGCAGCGCGACCGATAATTATCAGGAAAATGACAATACAGTTGCGGACGACGACTTTGAAACTGTTTATGTACGCCGTGAGGTTACAGGGGAAGTCGCTAACCAAGTTGAACCACAAGAAAAACAATTTTCTACCGAAAAAGCAAGCTTGAACATTACAAACGAACACATTATTGTTTATTCCGATGAAAATGTTTATGCTCATCAAAATGCAGTAAATCTTCAGAACTATTTTAGTAAAGAAGGCTTGAACCTTACTGTTGCGGAAGATGATAAAGTAAGTTGGGGTTCAAAGCTTATTGTTGTCGGCGATACCAAGTTTGCCGAATCAAAACTAACGGAAAATGCCTTCGCGGTTACGGCTTACGGTGATAATCTTTTATTCGCGGGCGGTAATTTTGCAATGGTTGAAACTGCCGTTAATTGGTTTACTGCTCTCGCTTTTGAAAAAGGCAAGGTGAATTTAGTGAGCGGAACTGTTTCAAGCTTCTCTGCGACAAAAACAACCTCAAGAGGCACTTATGATTATGTGTGGGGCGATGAGTTCTCGGGCAATTATCTTGACACGAATAAATGGCGTGTAGGTCTTATGACCACACCCGAGTCAACCCTCTGTGCAACGCCGGATAACTGTCCGGAGGCTATCAACGTTTCGGACGGTCTTTTGAAAACGAAGGCAATGCGCTACTATAATGATGAATATCCTCAGTATCAATATGCAAAGCCCGGCAGTATCAGCACAGATGATAGTATGGGTTATCTTTTCGGTTACGCAGAGCTGAGAGCAAGAATGACTTTTAAGCGCGGCGTTTGGCCTGCTTGGTGGGGTATTAACACGGGCTGCGGCGGCTTAGGCACTGTCTTAGGTCCTGCCAACCCTTATGATTACGGATATGAAATAGATATCTTTGAAGTATTATCAAGCGAGAGTACTCTAACACCCAATATACATAAATGGTACAAAGATAATTCTTACGGTAGAACCCATACTCAGTATAACGAAGGATACAGGCAGTCGAATAGGTATGTTTTCGAGGATATTTCTAATCTGAATAACGAATATCATACATACGGCTTTGAATGGACGGATAAAGAAATGATTATGAGTGTTGACGGAGATGAGTATTGGACCGTAAATCTTGACAGTAATTATGACGGCTTAGCCGATATGGAAGCATTAAGAAACAGTCCGATTAAATTTATTTTGGGCCCCGGTATTTGTGCTTCGGATAACGGTGATGCTCAGGAAAGTTGGATTCTCAATAATGAGGATCTTCCCTTCTATTTTTGGGTAGATTATATCCGTTTGTATCAGAATAAGCAGCAAAGCGGAAATAAATTGTATGTAAAAGATGCAGACGGCGAAATAAAACAGTTGTGGAATTAGTCACATAATTATAGAAAGGATTATGCTCTGTGCTTAAGACGTCATTGCGTATTGTATCGTCGGTATTAGGGACTGCGATACTTTTCTCATCAGTATTTATTAATGCCGTTTCAGTTTCTGCCGCAAACGGCAGTCAGGCAGTTGCTGTTGCAGATAATGTTTCTTCCCAAAGCGAAATACAAGATTACAACAATTATTTAAAAAACGTAGCCGATTTTGAGCAGGCTTCTTCAAGCGTGCAAGTTCCTTTGGCAGCTTGCACCGCAGAAAATGCCGATATTCAATATTCTGATGATGGTTTGCTTTGGAATGACGGTGACGGTAAAATTTCTTTTGATTTCTTCGCGGAAAAAGCAGGCTTGTATAATCTTAAAATTATATGGAAACCTATTGATCCGGGTGTTGATGTAACTTTTTCGATGATGCTGAACAAAGTTATACCGTTTGATGAAGCTCAGAATATTACTTTGGCTCGCGAGTGGAAAAACGCTACCGATACGCCGCGCGCTGATGATCAGGGTAATGAGTATTCACAGGAACAGGTAGAAACAGGCGATTTTATCGAGACAGTCCTAATAGATAGTGCGGGTATTGTTGTTGAACCCTTTATGTTTGCTGTTACGGCAGGGAAAAATACCGTTACTTTTTCACAGCCTAAGCAATCTGTAATTATCAAATCGATAGAACTCTGTCCTCCCGAAAAAACTTCCGAATATAAAGCTTTAGCAGAGGATTATAAGCTTAATGCTGTAGATACGGATATTATTACAATTCAGGGTGAAAACGCAGATATTAAATCTTCTAATTCCATAATTCCAAAGTCTAATAACAGCGATTCGGGAATGACTCCTATTGATCCTTTCAAAACTAAAATCAATTATATTGGCAGCACGGCTTGGCAATCTCCTACCGAAAAGCTTACATGGAACTTTTCGGTTAAAGAAGCCGGTTATTATTCAGTTGCTATGAGATATAAACAGTCGGATCTTGTAAACGGCGAGAGCTTGCGTTGGTTAAAAATAGACGGAGAAACTCCTTTCACCGAGGCTAAAAACATATCCTTTCCTTATGATACTAAGTGGAAGTATATGACCTTTTCCGACGCGGACAGCAATCCCTATTACATTTATCTTGACGAAGGCGATCACACATTATCTATGGAGGTTACCATGGGTAGTCAGTCGCAGTTTTATGAGCGTCTTTCGGCTGTTGTAAATACATTGGGTGACGAGTATGTTAAGATTATAAAAATAACGAGTGAATCTCCCGATGTTAACCGTGATTACGAACTATTTAATCAAATACCGAATTTCAACGATACTTTGACTCTATGCAGAGATTCACTTAAAGAGATAGCAGCCGATATGAAAAAATCCAGCGGCAGTAATTCAAGCCAAGCTATTGCTGCTATGGAAAATATGGCGCGTGTTCTAAATAATATGATTAAGAACCCTTATATTGCTCAGCAATATGTTAAGGACTATTATAGTAACTATGCTTCTGTAAGTGCTTGGCTATATGATATGACTAAAATGCCTCTTTCACTTGATGAAATTCAAATCGTTCCTTACGGCAAGGAATACGAGGATAAGAGTGCAAATATTTTTAAAAGGTTTACTCATTGGATAATACGATTGACGTCCTCATTTACAAGTGATTATTCTTTAAATAAATCCGATGGTGGAAATGAAGAAACAATTCGTCTTTGGATCGGTTGGGGACAGGATCAGGCGTCGGTTTTGAATTCGATGATAAAGGATTCCTTTACACCTCAAACGGGAATTAATGTTCAGTTGGAAATTGTAAGCGCCTCTTTGATTAACGGTATTCTTTCGGGTAATTTCCCTGATGTTCTCTTATATATGACAAGAACAGATCCTGTCAATCTCGGTATTCGAGGTGCATTAACAGACCTGACACAATTTGATGATTACAAGGAAGTGCTTGAACGCTTCCAACCCGGATCCGAGATACCGTATTTATATAATGACGCTCTTTATGCATTGCCTGATACTCAAGCTTATTTCTTAATGTATTATCGCACAGATGTTTTTGAAGATTTAGGCTTAACTGTACCGAATACATGGGACGAGTTTATTTACGCGTCAACGATTATTCAAAGAAACAATATGAGTGTTTTTGTTCCGTACACACAAATCGTTGCTTCCACTACCGTCAATGCCGGCATAGGAAATTTACATCTTTTCCCGACATTGTTATTGCAAAATAATTTGAAACTGTATAATGATACTCTTGATGCAACCGCCATTAATTCAAAACAGGCAATTGATGTGTTTAAATATTGGACAAATTTTTATACAGAATACGGTTATTTGAAAGAAGCAGATTTTTATAACCGTTTTCGTGTAGGTGCTATGCCTTTAGGTATTGCAACGCACGCAACATACTTGACACTATGCTCTGCTGCCCCCGAAATTAAAGGACGCTGGAAAATAGCGTTGGTTCCCGGAACCGTCAATGAAAATGGTGAATTAAACCGAACAGTTTCAGGCGGCGGTACCGGATGTGGAATAGTTGAAAAGTCAGAGAACAAGGAAGCCGCTTGGGAGTTTTTAAAGTGGTGGACATCTGACACAGTTCAGACAAGGTACAGCAATAATGTTGAATCAATTTTGGGAACCATTTCACGTACATCAACATCCAACATAAAAGCATTTCAGTCTTTGGCTTGGGAAAAGGATGATTTGGACATATTTATGGAAGAGTGGTCAAATGTTACCGAGATACCTGAAGTTCCCGGAAGTTACTATTTGACACGCGCTGTTGATCAGGCATACTGGGCAGTTATCAACGGTGAATCCACAGCAAAGGACGCTATTGTAGAATGGAGCAAGGTTGCTGATGAGGAAATCGCCAGAAAAATTGATGAATATTCTTAATCGGAGGCGGAAAAATGTTTAAACTCGGTTCAAAAAAGACAGATGGTACCGTTTTAAAACAGAAAACTTTAGGTAGCAGAAAAACAGCTGCACGGGATAACGGTGATTTGGCACCCATGCTTGTTATGCTTTCGCCGTTTTTGCTGTTTTTCTTTCTGTTTACTGTTTTGCCGATTCTTTCTTCCATCGTTTTAAGTTTTACATCGTATGATATGTTGTCAGCGCCTAAATTTGTCGGACTTGATAATTATCATAGAATGCTTGTTAATGACAGTGTTTTTTCAATAACTGTAAAAAACACACTGGTTTTTGCAATCATAGCAGGTCCGCTCGGTTTTTTAATTTCATTTCTTTTAGCGTGGTTGGTCAATGAATTTTCGCCGAAAATACGTACTGTTTTGTCATTTCTATTCTATGCGCCGTCGTTAGTCGGAAACGCATACTTTATATGGAAAGTTGCTTTCAGCGGTGACAGTTATGGCTATATAAACAGTTTGTTATTGTCCATCGGCGCGATAACTGAGCCAATTATTTGGCTTAAAAACCCAACTTATATTATGCCTATAATAATTATTGTTCAGTTGTGGCAGAGTATGGGCGTTTCGTTTTTGGCGAATATTTCAGGCTTGCAAAATGTGAGCCGTGATATGTATGAAGCAGGAGCTATAGACGGTATCCGTAACCGTTGGCAGGAATTAAGGTACATAACGCTGCCGTCTATGTCGCATATGCTGTTATTCAGTGCTGTTATGCAAATACAAAGCAGTTTCTCCGTAAGTGCTATTACGACCGAGTTGGCCGGTTATCCGAGTGCGTCAAATTCGGCAGATACGATTGTATCGCTTATGTCAGATATGGCTACGGTTCGTTTTGAATTGGGATATGCCAGTGCAATGTCTGTTGTGCTTTTTATTATGATGGTTGCAACAAGACTTGTTGTCGGTAAAATTCTTTCGGCTGTGCAAAAATGAGGAGACCGTTATGAAACTTAAATATTTATTACAAAAATCTTCAGCCGGAAAAGCGGCGGTCAATCGTTATACACGCTCCAAATTCGGAAATTTTATGTTGTTTTTCATTCTCACAGTTGCGGGATTGTTTTCAACATTACCTTTAGTTTATTGTATTTGCACTTCTTTTAAACCGTTAGACGAGCTTCTTATATTTCCTCCCCGTTTTTTTGTTCAAAGACCCACAATAGGTAATTATATGGTTTTGCCGGATTTGATGGCATCTCTTAAAGTGCCTTTCTCACGCTATTTGTTGAACAGTTTATTTACAAGTATAGTGACAACCTTATTTTATATCATAATCGCTTCTATGGCTGCTTATGTTTTGTCCAAGGGAAGATTTAGGGGCAGAAATACGATATTTTGGGCTGTGCAATTTGCACTTATGTTCAATGCAACTACCCTTGCAGTTCCGCAGTATGTGATATTTTCTAAATTGAGAATGATAGACACTTATTGGATATATATATTACCGCAGTTTGCTTCAACATTAGGTGTATTTCTTGCCAAGCAATATATAGAAGGATATATACCGGATGCTTTGCTTGAAGCTGCTAAAATCGACGGTGCCAATCAATTTAAGGTTTTTTGGTCGGTTGTTATGCCGATAATAAAACCTGCATGGTTGACTCTTATGTTGTTTTCATTCAGAGATTTATGGTCGCAAGCGCCTACCGGAATGATTTTTACCGAACAATTAAAAGCATTGCCACAGGTTATATCGCAAATTACTACCGGAGGCACCGCAAGAGCCGGTAGCGCAATGGCAGTAACGGTAATAATGATGATACCTCCTATATTAGTGTTTTTGATTTCACAAAGCAATGTCGTGGAAGCTATGAGTAGCGCGGGTATTAAGGAATAAGCGTTTTAGAAGGGAATGATAAGAATTGAAGCATATTTATAGGTTCTTTGTCGGAATATTTATTTTATGTATGGTTTTGAGCGTTTCATTCACCGTTTCTGCCGAAATTCCTTATGAAAGTTATACCTACTGGACTGACGTCGGTTCAAGCAATAAATCGGTTTATAACAGACCGATGTATTATGTAAATAAAACACTCAGTGCCGCTGATATTGGAATAAGTGAATTTACGAAAATAAATTCTATATGCACGGATGATTCCAACAGAGTATATATTCTTGACGGCAGTTCAAGAATAGTGATTCTTGATAGCAATTTCAATCTAATCGGCGAAATAGGATTAATTGGCGGAACCGAATCTTATAATGATGCGTCAAGTATATATGTTTATAAAGATGCTATCTATATATGTGATGCCAAGGGTAAACGTATTTTACAATCCAACTTAAAAGGGGAATTGATTGATTGTATTTATCTGCCTGAATCTTCTTTAATTCCGGAAGAATTTACTTTTAATCCATCCGGTATGGTAATAGATGAATACGGATATATGTATGTTTTGAGCGAAGGATCTTATTATGGAGCGCTGTTATACGATCCGAACAAGAATTTCCTCGGATTTTACGGAGCAAATACGGTTAACGCATCATTATCGAGTGTTTTAGCAAACATTAAAAACAGACTTTTCCCAAACAATGAAAAGAATGCCAATACGGCACAAAGGCTTCCGTATACTTTTGTAGATATAGAAATTGATGATAAGGGTTTTGTCTATACATGTAACGGTTATACAAATTTAAGTGACAGAAAAGGACAAATAAGAAAATTAAGTCCCGGAACAGGTAGCAATATTCTCGGTTCAAGTGAGGTGAATTTCGTTGACGAGGAAACCAACACATCATATAAATCGGGTATTATGGCTAAACAAAATCTTATCGATATAGAGATTGATAGCAATGACTTCATTTATGCGCTTGAATCGGTCCACGGAAAGGTTTTTATATATGACAGTGACTGCAATATTTTAAGCGTTTTCGGAACAGGTATGGGCTCAGGTACGCAGTCCGGTTCATTTGTTTTACCCACCGGACTTACTCTTATAAATGACGGTGAAAAAATTGCGGTTACAGACTGCGAAACCAATTTAATAACTCTTTTTGAAATAAACGATTTCGGCAAAGAGGTTAAAAGATTGATAAACCTCACAAAAAAAGGAGATTATGAGGAAACTAAAGATGGTTGGAACAAAATACTTACTTTGGATTCGAATTTTCAACCTGCTTATGCCGGATTAGCAAGAGCGTATCTGGACGAAGGAGATTACAAAAACGCCTTAAATTGCGCAAAATTAGGATATGACAGAGATACATATTCTGTTGCTTTTGAATATCAGCGTCAGAGGTTTGTTGATAGATATTTTATTCCTCTGTTTTTAGGTTTGGTGTTGATCGTTGTAGGAATTATTGCTTGGCTGGTTATCAGTACCAAAAGAAAAACAGTTCTTATAAAAAATCAAGAGCTACGTTTGATGCTTACCTCACCAATACACCCTTCCAATAATTTTACCGATATAAAAGAAAAGCATCTGGGCTCTGTCGGTTTGGCGGTATTACTGGTCGTTTTGTATTATGTTTCTACTGTATTGCAAACACTTTCGGGCGGTTTTCTCTTTACTCTTTATGATCCAATGTCTTTCAATTCACTGTTTGTGCTTGCACGAACGGTAGGTTTGGTTCTTTTGTGGGTGGTTTCAAACTGGCTTATATGTACCCTTATGGGTGGCAATGGTAAGTTTCGTGAAATAATTATCGTAACGTGTTACAGTCTTATACCGCTTATTGTTGAAAAGTTTATAAGATTGGTTTTAACAAATGTGCTGGTTCCTAATGAGGCGGAATTCCTTGCAATTCTGGACGTTATCGCAATGCTTTATTTCATCTTGATGATGATCGTAGGCCTCTTAAAGATTCACGATTTCAGTATGTCCAGACTTGTAGGTACGAGTGTTTTATCAATTCTCGGAATCGCAGCAATAGTATTTTTAGTCATAATGTTAATTATACTTTTACAGCAGTTTTGGGGATTTATTGTAACGGTTGCTACCGAATTACTTTCATTATAGGAGGCAAAAAAGTGTTTAAAAGGATTTGTTTGGTTTTTCTTTGTCTTTTCCTTATGTTGTCTTTTACTGCCTGTAATGAAATACCGTTGCAAAAGACATATAGCAAAGATTTAGAAACACAGATTAAGAATGATTCATTCATTGCAGAAAATGATAGTTATCGCCTTGAATTTAATACTAAAAATTGCGGTGTCAAATTAGTTGATTTGAATAGCGGGAAATCATTTGGTACTTCTCCTGAAGAAAAGGGCGTAGTCGAATACGATGAATTCGGACTTCCAAAGGAAAGAAGTTATCAAGTTGAGTCGGTTTTTATGCTTAAATATCTCGAATATGTTTCCAATACCGAGGTAACTGCGTTATCTTACGATGCCGTCAAAGCCGGAAATATTGTTTGTAAAAGTATAGAAAACGGTATTAGAGTCGAATATTATTTTGATGAAATCAAAATAATGATTCCTGTTGATTTTAAACTTAACGATAATTATGTAACCGTTAGTATAGACCCGACTGAAATACAGGAAAATGAAAACAAAGTTGTAAAAATCTCTTTGGCGCCCTATTTCTGTTCGTCTGAGAACGATAGCCGAAATTCGTATTTATTTATACCGTCGGGATCGGGCGCAATACTGTTTCCGAAAACACTTACAGAACCCATAAAAACATTTTCGGGTATGGTTTACGGATATGATTATTCGATGGAAATACCTACGGTAACTTCGCTTGAGGAGAGTATACGACTTCCTGTATACGGCGTTAAGAATGACGATGCCGGTGTTTGCGCTATTATCGAAAACGGAGCCGAGTCAGCATATATAGATGCTGATGTAGGTGACAGTACAATCGGTTATTCATCTGTATATACCACATTTCAACTCCGAGGTTATACAACGCATACCTCAAAACAGTTTTCGAAGAACGAAGTAGACAGTAATATTTATTGTGATAATCTCATTCAATCTCCGATTTCGGTGAGGTATTATCCGTTAAGCGGTGAAAATGCGGATTATGTCGGTATGGCTGATATTTATAGGAAATATCTTATAGAAAAATACGGTCTGGCAGATGAATCTTCCGATATTTCGCTGAATATTAACATTTTAGGCGGAACGATGATTACTAAATCTTTTTTGGGAATTCCGTATAATTCACTTTATAAAGCAACTACTTTAAATGAAGCCTCTGGGATAGTTGCAGACATTTTCCAAAATATTGATTCTGATATTTCGCTTAAACTTAAAGGTTACGGTACTTCGGGAGTAGATGTCGGAGAAATAGGAAACGGATTTAAATTGTCTGATAAATTAGGCGACAAAGACGATTTAGACTCATTAGTTGATTTGTGCAAAAAAAATAATTCCGATGTCTATATGGATTTTGACCTGATGCGTTATTCAAAGGGCGGAAACGGTTTTTCGGCATATTTCGGCTCGGTTACAAATGTTGCAGGTCAAAAAGCGTATCAATATCTCTTTGATAAGGCGGTAAAAGACAAACAGGAAGAAAGTATGTATTATATTCTTTCTCCTGAAAAGTTTAACGATGCGGCGGAACGTCTTGTAAAGAAAACTCAAAAATACAGTATGCAAGGATATTCCCTTGATACTTTTTCTACTATTCTTTATTCGGATTATAAAGCTAAAGATTCTGCGAAGTATTATTCTCGGAGCGGCTCCGCCGAAAGCATTACGGAAGCAATCAAATATATTGTAAAAGAAACTGACAGCAAATTTATGGCGACAAAAGCAAACGATTATGCGGCTGCAATTTCAGATGTTGTAACCGATATACCTACCTCATCCACCGGTTCATATATATTTGATTACGATATCCCGTTTTATGCATTAGTATTTAAAGGCTACATTCCTATTACAACCGAGAGTATAAATTTATCAAGTAATTCAAATGAATTGCTCCTAAAAGCCGTCGAAAGCGGTTGCGGTTTGAATTATACGGTCACTCAGCGCTGGGATAATTCATTGATAGACGCAAATTATCCGTATTTCTATAACAGCGTTTACGAAAATGTTAAAGATAGAATAATTTCGGATTATTCAAAATTGTCCGATTATTACGATAAGATTTTGGGAGCACATATTGCAGAACACGCTGTTTTGGAAGAAAACCTCCGGAAGACGGCATTTGATAACGGTATTACAGTATATGTGAATTACGGTGATTCAGCAGTTGCAACGCCTGACGGTGAGGTTGATGCGCATGATTACTTGGTATTGGAGAGTCCGTCATGAAGAAAAACAGAGGAATAGAACATATTAAAAGTAAATACGGCAGATTATTTGTGTTGCCATGGGAAATTGGTATAATTGTATTCTTTGCATATCCGCTTATACAGTCTATTATTTATTCTTTTTCCAAAATGGTTATTGTTCCGGGCGGTGTAGACGTAACCTTTATCGGTCTTACCAGCTATTACAAATTGTTATTTGTAGATTCGGGATATACCGGCGCGCTAAAAAGTGATTTGGTTAATTTTTTGTACTCCGTACCGATAATATTGTTTTTGAGTCTTGTGCTTGCTATTGTTCTTAATCAAAAATTCCGCGGCAGACTGTTCTTCAGAGCACTATATTTCTTACCTGTTATAATTGCAACAGGTACGGTAATCAATTTGATTTACAATACTCAAGACAGCGATACACAAACATTTGAAAGGGTAGCGTCTGAGGCCTTTTCCTCAAATATGTTAAGCGTTGACGATATTGTTAAATGGCTCGATATTAATAATAATGTCGGAGAATACATAATAAACGTCATCGGAAGAATATTTGATTTGATTTGGAGTTGCGGTATTCAGATAGTACTGTTTTTAGCCGGACTTCAATCCATACCTTCGTCGTTGTATGAAGCATCGAGAGTTGAAGGTGCGACCAAGTGGGAGGAATTTTGGTTTATAACATTTCCGATGCTTTCACAGGTAACATTGTTGGTCGGAGTCTTTACAATGGTAGAACTTATAACGAATGAGCGAGGCGTAATTGTCAGTTGGACTTATAAACTTATGATGGGTGGCGACTATGATTATACATCGGCGATGATGTGGTTGTATTTTTTGGCAAATGGATTGATGATGGGATTGATAGTATTCCTATATAATCGCATTTTGATGAAACGTTGGGAATCTTAAAACAGAGGTGATTACAGTTGAATAAAATGATTAATAACTTTTCACCAAAACTACCGCACAAAATCATTAATTGCAAAAACAAAGTTACTTCTGTCTTTTTTACGGTATTTCGGTTGATTTTTCTTTTGGCAGTTGGTTTTGTAATTATTTATCCATTGTTATATATGCTTGTTACATCATTTCTGGGAAGAGATGCATTTATCAATTCTGCCCGTGTATGGATTCCGACAGATTATAATATTAAGAACAATTATACTGTTGCGTTAGTTTGTTTAGATTACGGCGCCGCACTTCTTTCAACACTTAAAAATGAAGTTTTAAGTTCTGCAATAGAGGTTTGCACCTGCGCTTTTGCAGCTTACGGTCTGGCAAGGTTTAATTTCAAAGAAAAAAAGCTTCTTATGGCAATTCTTTTTATGACGATTCTGGTTCCGGATATGTTGCTTATGATTCCAAGGGTAATAAACCTTTCCAAATTGGATTTTCTGGGTATTTTCGGTTTGATTGACAAATTTACCGGCGTTGATTTACGAGTAAATATCTTAAATTCAGGTTGGACTTTCTGGTTGCCGTCTTTGTTCGGCGTAGGTTTGCGCTCAGGAATAT
>CAMCIX010000006.1 GCA_945875045.1 uncultured Clostridia bacterium
CCGACAGCCGTGAGCAGCCCGAAAAAATATTGCCGCCCGAGATGGAATCCCTTGTGAATTTTATGAAAGAGCAAAAATCTTTTGCAGGCGGTAATAGTGAGTTCGTTGAGCAGTTCAATGCGGCAACCGACAGCGAGGTTACGGTAAAGGGACTCAAGCGAATGATGGGGCGTTGGAGATACGACCTTGAAGAGCTTGGTGTTCACTACCGTGATTACCGAAATAACAGTACAAGGTTTATGGAAATAAAATATATTTCCTCTGCCCGTGACGAAAGTGTCATTAGTGACAAATAAAAGTTGACACCTAAATTTCTTGTCATTGTTGTCACTTTTGTCACCGAAACAGCTTAAAGCAAAATGTGCGCCCTTTGTCGAGCGTTCAAAAGCGTTCGGGAAAACACCCGACCTACTCTGCTCGAACGCAACACAGGGCAAATGTGAGCCGAGTGTGCGGAGATTTGTCACTGAAAGTTATTCATAAAGCGATAAAAACTACCGCGTTTTATTTCTCTCCTTTAGGAGAGAACCAGCATCGCATTTGGCTGTACGCCAAACGCATTTGGGCGGGCAGAGGCCCTGCACCCACTTCCTTTCTTTGAAAAGAAAGGAAGCAAAGAAACTTTTAATTTTTTGGGAGTGATACACTATTAAAACAAAACGCTTTAATTTCAGGGTGTCCGATACAATGGACGCGCTGATAAGAGAGAAAGCAAAAAGCGCAGGAATGAACCTTACCGACTATATCATACTTTGCGCCATTGATAAAAAGGTAATAAATTATGACGGGCTTAAAGAGCTTACCACACAGGTTAAAAAGCTCGGAAATAATGTTAATCAGCTTTTGATTTTATCCCGTCAAGGCAAAATTAAAACCGTAAATCTTACCGCGACTCAATTAGAGCTTAAAAAGATTTACGATTTATTGGCAGACAAACTTAGGAGGCAGTAATGGCAATAATTCATTTTATAAACCGTCCGAAATCTCAAACCTCGGACGGCTCGTTTTTTGTCCTGCGCTACACTATGCAGGATAAGAAAACAGTTACAGAGGACGGTGTTAAGTATGTAAGCGGAGTAAACTGCACGCCCCAGTCCGCTTACACCGAATTTAATAACACCAAAAAGCTATTCGGCAAAACCGAGGGCAGACAGTATTATCATTTCGTGCAGTCCTTTTCGGTGGATGAAAATATCTCGCCCGAAACAGCTCACGAAATCGCATTACGGTTTGCAGAGGAGACAGAAAAGTTTAAAGGCTTTGAAATTGTGGTTTCAACCCACTGCGACCGCGACCATATCCACTCGCATTTCGTAATGAACAGCGTAAATTCCGAAACGGGTAAAAAGTTTCATATCAGCGAAAGCGAAGTGGAAATGCTGATGCAGGTATCGGATAAAATTTGCCGCGAATACGGTTTGTCGATTGTAAAGCCCAAGCCGAGTTCCAAACGGGTCAAACCGATGTCGGATCGAGAATATCGTTCTGCTGAAAAGGGCGAGAGTTGGAAGATACAGCTTGAAGCTGTTATCTCAAATACAATGCAGACTGCCGTTTCAAAAGAACATTTTATTATGCTGATGGAAACAGAGGGTTACGGTGTCAAGTGGACGGATACCCGTAAGAATATCACCTACACCACGCCCGACGGAAAGCTCTGTCGGGACAGCAAATTACACTGTCAAAAATTTTTAAAGGAGAATATGGAATATGAGTTTAAAATCAGGCAGGAAATCTGCCGAAGAATTAATTACACAGGCACAGAAACAGCTGACCGCGGCGGAAACCGTAATCCCCTGCGTTTCGGTGACCGAGATGAATTGGAAAGCTTTGATATCGGCACAGAATTCTCAGATCGAGATATTAAATTCCATTACCGAGACTTTGCCGACCCTTGCGACCAAGAAGGAAATGACGGATTATATGAATCGGCAGTTGACGGTACTTACGGAATACACCGAGGAGACCAAAGCGGCGACCGAGGAGTTTCAGGATTCGATGATGAAAGCGGCGGAGAATATGTCGGCGACAATAAGACAGACCCTTACCGAGACCGAGAGACGGGTTGGGAGAGTGAGCGAGGATTTTTCGAGCAAGCTCTCTTTGGCGGAGGATCGAATGCAGAAGCATATGGACAAAATGTTCTGGGCATCCCTGATACCTTCTGCGATACTCTTGATATTGGAATTGGTGCGGCATATCTTGTCGGCAACCTCAGCAATATTATAGACGAGGACGCGCCTGTGGAGGACTGCACAACAAAATATTATCCCGCCGAGCGGAAGAAGAATCGTGGACAGGTTATGGGAGGGATGTAAAAGAAGAATAAAACACAATATAATGTGCTAACCGCGAGAGTGACGGCATATTATGTACTATGGGAAAAAGAAAGGCGGGTATCGAAACCGTGGCAAAGGTAAAGCTTAACTTTATTTTTAACAATCCGAACTCGGTGGAGGATACCGCCGAGGCACTTATTAAAATCCTTGCGGAGATCAACGCTCCCAAGGTGGAAGAAGCGATTAAAAAAGCCGCCGACGAAAGTGAGGAAACGGCGGGCCGCTCTGCATAAAACAGGGCGGTTTTTTTAGTGTTGACGGGCTTTTTAATCCGATAAATTTATCTGGACTTATAAAAAGCTATGTGATATTGTGTTGTAAAAGCATAAGGGGGAATGAATATGAACATAGCAGCCTATTGCAGGGTCTCGACCGACAAGGAGGATCAGCTCAACTCGCTTGAGGCGCAAAAGGAGTTTTTCCGCGAATACACCAAGCGCTCGGGGGACAGGCTTGTAAAGCTCTACGCCGACGAGGGTATATCAGGGACTAAAATTAAAAACCGAAAGCAATTTTTACAGATGATGGAGGACGCACAAAAGGGACTGTTTAATATGGTGGTGGTAAAGGATATTTCCCGCTTTGCGCGTAACACGGTTGACCTGCTCCAAAACATAAGGCGGCTTAAGGCGCTGGGTATCGAGACCCAGTTTTTAACCGCCAATATGACAAGTATGGGGAACAGCGAATTTGTACTTACCGTCTTCGGAGCACTTGCACAGGAGGAGAGCGCCAACACCTCAAAGCGGGTGAAATTCGGCAAAAAAATCAACGCCGAAAAGGGGCGGGTGCCGAATCTCGTTTACGGCTACGATAAAACCGCGGGGGATTACTTCAAGCTTAAAATAAACCGCGGGGAGGCAAAGGTGGTGCGCGAAATTTTCGATATGTATGTAAACGGGGGCTACGGCGCGGCGAAAATCGCAGGAATACTTAACGATAAGGGAATAACCACCAAAAGGGGCTGTAAATGGTCGCAGAACGCCATATGCAGAATACTTACGAACGAAATATACGTCGGCAGGGTGATAAACGGCAAACAGGAGGTCGAGGATTTTTTAACGGGCAGGCGGATTTCAAAATCGGAGGAGGAATGGTACGTTTGCGACAGACCCGAGCTTAGAATTATCGACGACGAAAGCTTTTCCGCGGCGGCAAGAGAAATGAATACGCGCGGACAAAATTTCAAGGTTCATAAGGAAAGGCACAGCAATCGGCACCTTTTTTCAACCCTGATTAAGTGTAAGGAGTGCGGATGGTCCTTCTGTCAAACCGTGAAGCGTTATAAAAACACCTATATAAAATGGGTCTGCTCCTACCATAACCGCGGCGCGGGCAATTGCGCTAACAGGGTTACGGTAGACGAGGGGGAGCTTATTAAGGCGATAGAAAATTATTTTTCCGAAATACTCGCCGACAAAAAGAATGTTATAAACGCGGCGGTGGAGGAGTTTAAACGGGTGTATAAGGATAAGGATGAAAACCTTTTAACCGAAAGGGAAATCAAAAGCGAGATTGCAAGAATTAACCGAGGCCGCAAAAAATATATGGATATGTATACCGACGACTTAATAACGCGGGAGGAATTAAACCGAAGAATAAGCGGCGATAAAAAGGAGCTGGAACGGCTTGAGGAGCGGCTAAGGCTTATCGAGCGGCAGATGACAAAGGGGGACAGATTAGGTGAAATACTGTCCGAAACCTTTAAACAGATAGCCGATTTGACCGACCTTAGCAACGCCACCAACCAACAGCTTAAAAGGATAATCGACAGAATAGAGGTTGACCGAGACGGCAATGTGGAAATTTTCTTAAAGCTCTTTAAGGAGCTTGGAATTGATGAAAAGGTTCAAATTAGCGGCGACCGTACACAAGGACGTTACAGAACGCTTAATGCACGAAAATCCGCAGCTTTACCGCAGGGTAAAGCAGGTGCTTGAAAAAAATAAGCAGGAAAGGCATATCCGCGGGGGAATGGCTACAAAGCGCAAATATAAGGGCGCTGACGTTTGAAAAGTAAGAAAAAACGGCTCCGGGGCATAATTTTGCTTGACAGGTTGCCGCTTTGGTGCTATAATCGTTTTGCAATTTTAGGGAGCTTGATGAAACTCAGGCTGAGAGGAAGTCCGCTTTTTGCTATGACTTCGACCTGTGACCTGAAACGGATAATGCCGTCGTAGGGAAATACGTTAATGTATTGCCGCAGGCCTTAATTGCCTGCGGTTTTTTTATTCGCAGGGGGATTGCAGAATTTTAATAAGACCGCATAAGCGGTCGAAGGAGTGTAGAAAAAATGGAAATGTCAAAAAAACCGGTTTACAAGCTCACGCTGAGCGCGATTTTTGTAGCTCTTGCAACGGTGCTTAGCCTTATAAAGGTGGTTAAAATGCCGCTCGGCGGCTCGGTAACCCTTTTAAGTATGCTGCCGATAGTTATGATTTCGGTTATGCTTGGACTTAAATGGGGCTTCGGAAGCGCCTTCGTTTATTCGCTGATTCAGCTTATTCTCGGAATTGCTTTAGACGGTCTGTTAGGCTGGGGACTTACCCCTGTTATGCTTGTCGGCACAATACTGCTCGATTACATAGTTGCCTTTACGATTTTGGGAATAGCGGGAATTTTTGCCAATAAGGGATATGCAGGCATTTGCGCAGGCGTTGCCTTGGCGATTGTTTTAAGATTCTTAAGCCATTTCTTATCCGGCGTTGTTATCTTCAAGAATCTTGAGCAGTTTGAAGTTTTCGGAAGCGTATTTACAAACCGTCCCGTGCTTTATTCCCTTGCCTACAACGGTCTTTATATGCTGCCTGAGCTTATAATAACCACCGTTGCCGCGGTGATTCTTTTCCGTTTGCCGCAGGTTAAAAAAATAATGAACCGGCAGTAAGCTTAAATCCGGCGCAAGCCGGATTTTTTTATGCTCTTTTTATAAATAGCTTGTCTTTTTCCTTGTTTTGTGGTAGTATTAATCGTAATACAAAAAACAGGGAGGGCAGGTCGGTGATACGACTTTTTACGGGTTTAAAGCGCGCGTTTTTAAGCAAAAAGTTTATCGGCTTCTGTCTCATAGGAATTATTAATACCTTTAATACCGCGTTTTTTTCCTGGTTGGCTCACTTTAAAATACAGGAAAATATTTCGGCGTACATAGGCTATTTTATCTCGCTTACGATCAATTACGTACTGAACAGCATAATCGTTTTCAAAAACCGTCTTAGCTTAAAGCGGTATTTCAGATTTTTGCTTTCCTATGTACCGAATTTTATTATCTACACCTTGGTAAGCCTGCTTACCATTAACGTTATGCAGATAAATCAGTTCTGGGCGACGGTGCTTGCCACCGCGGCGGGAGCGCCTGTTACCTTTCTTATAATCAAGCTTTTCGCCTTTGGAAGTAAGGCTGATTAAGAATATTCGCCGCAAATTTCAAAAAATATGCTGAAAATTTAAAGTTTTACGCTTTAAAGCCTTGAAAAATCGGGAGCGGCGCGGTATTATATAAGATAACGGATTGCAAAACACGAAACTGTGTGCGAGTTTTCGCAAAAGGAGAGAATTATAAATGGAAATCAAGATTACAAAAACTACTGCTCCGAAGGAAAAGCCTGACAGCAGCACACTGGGCTTCGGCAAAATATTTACCGACCATATGTTTGTTATGGATTACTCGGCGGATAAGGGCTGGCACGACGCGAGAATTATACCGTTCGAGAATATTTCGCTCCACCCCGCGGCTACCGTGCTTCACTACGGGTCGGAGATTTTTGAGGGACTTAAGGCGTACCGCCGCGCGGACGGCAGGGTTCAGCTCTTCCGCCCGATTGAGAATATCCGCCGTATGAATAATTCCGCCGAAAGGCTCTGCCTGCCGCAGATTCCCGAGGAGGACGCGCTCGAAATTTTGGATACCTTTGTCGGGGTAGAGCAGGACTGGACTCCTTCGGCTGAGGGAACCTCCCTTTATATCCGTCCCTTTATGTTCGGAAACGATGAAAATTTAGGGGTTCACGCCGTTCATAACGCGAAGTTTGTTATTATCGCTTCGCCCGTAGGCAGTTATTACGCTGAGGGTATTAACCCCGTTAAGATTATGATTGAGGACGAGGACGTGCGCGCTGTAAGGGGCGGCACGGGCTACGCTAAGTGCGGCGGCAACTACGCGGCGAGCAACCGCGCGGGCGAGCGCGCCGAGAAAAAGGGCTACTCACAGGTGCTTTGGCTTGACGGCGTTGAGCGCAAGTACATAGAAGAGGTCGGCGCTATGAACGTTATGTTCAAGATAGACGGCGAGATTGTTACTCCTAAGCTTACAGGCTCGATTCTCCCGGGTATTACCCGCAAATCCTGCATTGAGGTTTTAAAGGAGGAGGGCTACACCGTAAACGAGCGGCTTTTAAGCGTTGAGGAGCTGGGCGAGGCGCTTAAAAACGGCAAGCTCGAGGAGGCTTGGGGCTGTGGCACCGCGGCGGTTGTCTCCCCGATAGGCGAGCTTTGCTACAAGGACGTTAAGTATGTAATAAACAACGGCGAAATCGGCAAGGTCACCCACCACCTTTACGATACCCTTACGGGTATTCAATGGGGCAAGCTTGACGATAAATACGGCTGGACCCACCTGATTAAATAGTGATATAAAAAAGGGGCTGTAAAAAAACAAATCGAGGCTTGCGTATATAAATTCGGAATGCGGAATTCGGAATTAAATAATGCGAAAATTGAGGTATTTATAGGCGAAACATAAAGATATTTTGTAGGGTTGGGTCTCCCCGCCGCTTGACGCCCCAATTTCGGAACGGATAAATCCGTTCCCTACATTATCCGTATTTAACGTAGGGAAGGCATTTATGCCTTCCGCATCTAACATCTAATATCTAAATACGTAGGGGAGGGTCTCTGTGCCCTCCCGTTTATACATCAAATGCTTCGGGAGGGCACGGAGACCCTCCCCTACAAACACACAGACGAACCGATTTGTCTCTTAAAAAGCAAACAAGCTTGGCAAAAGCCAAAAAAAGACTGTCTCACGTGAGGCAGTCTTTTCTGTTGAGAATAAAAAGCGGGAATATAGGGGACGGTAAAAAATCTGTGTAAATTAAAAATCAAATTTTAGAATAGCCGTATCCGTTTACAAGCGCGTCGAGCTTTTTGCCCTCCTTACACAGCGTACACTCGTGGGCGGGGAAGCTTTGGTAATCGGGCAGGTCGTTGGGGTTGAATACCGAGTAGACGGGAAAACCGCCGAAGGAGTCAACAGTTGAGAATATAGCCGAAATACCCACAACGTCGCCGCCGTAATACTTAACCGCCTCGACAGCCGCCTGTGCGGTGTAGCCCGTGGAGATAGAAGCCTCCAGAATAAGGACGTGCTTGCCGCGAATCATAGAGGCGGTGTTGTCGCGGAAAATAAGCTGACTGCCCGTGGTGTGCTCGGGGGTTGCGACATAAATCGTCTGATGGGCGTTCATATTTGAAAAATCGTCCTTAGTCAGCGCCTCGGCAAGGCAGGTGCCTATAACCTGCGTGCCGTCAAGACAAAGAATAGTGTCGATAATCGTGTTGTGGTGGTAGTAGGTAAGAAGCTCCTCCGCAACCGCCTTTGCTTCGGAAAGACGGGATTTCTGCGCGGTCACGTCGATATAATAGTTTATATGGCTGTGGCTGGTGGCGAAATGCCCCTTTGTAATGCGGAGAAAAAGATTGTTGCGCTTTGTACGGATTTTATAGCTTTCGTTTGTAGGCATAAATAGACCTCCCGAAAATATTTTCTGTTTCTATTTTAAGCAATTTTAAGTGAAAAAGCAAGCTATTTAACAAAATTTTTATTAAAAACACTTCCGATTCATAAATTTTCCTGCAAAATAATATCCTTTATTGAACGGGACGGGGATTTAATGAAAATATTTGAGTTTTCGGAAAATTTGATTTCGGGTATGCTGCCCTTTGCCTTTCTTATAATTTGCGGGGTTAATTTAACCGTTAAAAGCGGGTTTTTTCAGTTTAGATTTTTGCCTCTTTCGGTAAGACACGCCCTCGGCGGTATTTTTTCGCGCAAGGGAAAGGAAACCGGCGTAAGCCCCTTTCAGGCGGCGTGTACCGCCCTTTCCTCCACCGTGGGTACGGGGAATATAGCGGGGGTCGCGGGAGCGGTGGCGTTAGGGGGCGCGGGGGCGGTTTTTTGGATGTGGCTAAGCGCCTTTGCGGGAATGGCTGTAAAATCCGCGGAGATAATTTTAGCCCTCAAATTTAAGCAAAAAAAGGAAAACGGCGCGGTCGGCGGACCTATGTACTACATAAAAAACGGTCTTCCGCATAGCTTTGCGCCCCTCGCGGTAATTTTCAGCCTTGTCGGTATGCTTTCGGCTTTTTTCAGCGGAAACGTCACCCAAACAGGCTCGGCGGTCGCGGCGCTTAATGCGGGGATGGGGGTAAGGCTGATATTCGGGATAGGCTTTGCCGCGGCGACTGCCGCCGTGATATTAGGCGGTGCTAAGCGAATAGGCGGCGTTACCGGAAAAATCGTGCCGGTTATGGCGCTTATTTATATTGCTATGAACTTGGGGGTTATATGCGCAAATATTGAAGCTCTGCCAAAAGCCTTTATGATGATATTTAAGGGCGCGTTTAAGCCGGGAGCGGTGACGGGCGGCGCGGTAGGCTCTATAATTACGGCGGCGGTAACCGGCGCGTCGCGGGGAGTATTTTCAAACGAGGCGGGGCTTGGCACCTCGGCTATCGCCCACGGCTGTGCCGAATCGGACGAGGGGGTGAAGCAGAGCCTTTACGGAATTTTTGAGGTTTTTGCGGATACAATTGTTTTATGCACCCTTACGGCATTGACAATTCTATTGAGCGGAGTTAATATAGAATACGGAAAAACCGCCTCCACCGAGCTTGTGTCAAGGGCGCTATACTCCTTTTACGGAAAAAGTTCGACCTTACTGCTTGCGGTAATGATGTGCCTTTTCGGGCTGTCGAGCGTGATAGGCTGGGGACTTTACGGCATAGTCTGCTCGGGCTTTGTTTTCGGAAAAAGGGGAGAAAAAATATTTCCGCTTATCTATCCGCTCTTTTGCCTTTTAGGCGCGGTTTGCAGTGTTGAAACGGCGTGGCGGCTTTCGGCGTTTTTTAACGGAATTATGCTTTGCGTAAACCTTTTCGCGGTGCTTATGCTAAGCGATATACCAATAGGGAAAATGCGCGGCTTTATGAAAAGAGGAAAATCAAATGATAAAATCAAGAATTGAATTTTTGCAGGGCAGTTTAAAGGAGGGCGAGGCGGCGCTTATCTCGTCGGAGGCGGACAGGCTTTATTACACGGGCTTTCCCTCCTCGGCGGGGTATGTGGCGGTAACACGAGAGAAAGCCGTTTTTTTAATCGATTTCCGCTATTATGAAAAGGCGAAAATGACGGTAAACAGCTGTGAGGTTGTGCTCTTAAAAAGCTTTTCACGGCAGTTAGGGGAGCTTTTTGCTTTGCAGAAGATAAAAACGGTATATCTTGAAACCGATACCGTAAGTCTTTCGGCGTTTTCGTCCCTTAAAAAAAGACTGCCCGATTTTGTATTCAGCTCCGACGACAAATTGCAGAGCCTTATTACAAAACAGCGCAGTATAAAATCCGCCGAGGAAATTTCCCTTATTAAAAAAGCCCAGAAAATGACCGACGAGACCTTTAACTTTATTTTAGGGAATATAAGCGCGGGGCGCACCGAGCGGGAGGTTATGCTTGATATGGAGTTTTTTATGCGGCGGCTCGGAAGCGAGGGGGTTTCCTTTGATTTTATTGTGGTGTCGGGCAAAAATTCCTCTATGCCCCACGGCGTTCCTACCGATAAGAAAATCGAAACAGGAGACTTTATCACAATGGATTTCGGCGCGGTCTGCGGCGGCTACCGCTCGGATATGACCCGCACCGTCGCGGTGGGAAAGGTAAGCGACAAACAGAAAGAGGTCTACGGCATAGTGCTTAAAGCCCAACAGGCGGCTATTGATTTTATTAAGCCGGGGGTTGTATGCAAAGAGGTCGACCGCGTGGCGCGGGATATTATTTCGGAGGCGGGCTACGGCGACTGCTTCGGTCACGGGCTCGGTCACAGCGTGGGGATAGAAATTCACGAAAATCCCGCCTGCAACACCGTATGCGAGACGGTGATGGAAAAGGGTATTATAATGACGGTCGAGCCGGGGATTTATATTGAAAACGAGTTCGGCGTTAGAATAGAGGATATGGTTGTCGTGACCGATAACGGCTGTGAGGACTTAACCGAAAGTGAAAAGGAGCTTATTGTGGTGTAAGGCGGGACGGGTTTGTAATTTAATGAATAATGAATAATGAATAATGAAAAATGAATAATTAATACGTAGGGCGGGGGGCTCGACTGTCCGATTGTCTAACATCTAAGGTCTAATGTCTAACGTCTAAATTCGTAGAGGACGGTGCCCACACCGTCCCCTAAAATATCGTAATAATTTAATTTTATATCTTAATGACACGAACAGCAGTCGCCGCCGCAGGTGGCGCAGTCGGGCAGACCCTCGGGCTTTTTAAGCTCGGGGTGTTTTGTGTAATAGTCGAAAAGCGCCGCCTTGACCGCCTCCTCGGCTAAAACCGAGCAATGTATCTTATGGGCGGGAAGACCGTCGAGCGCCTCGACAACCGCCTTGTTGGAAAGCTTTAACGCCTCCTCTACCGGCTTTCCCTTTATCATTTCGGTCGCCATAGAGCTGGTGGCGATTGCCGAGCCGCAACCGAATGTGTTGAACTTAACGTCGGTTATAATTCCGTCCTCTATTTTAAGGTACATTTTCATAATGTCGCCGCATTTCGCGTTGCCTACCTCGCCGACTCCGTCCGCGTCCTCAATCGTGCCTAAATTTCTCGGATTCCTGAAGTGATCCATTACCTTTTCACTGTATAACATATTCTCTCTTTCCTTCCTGTAAATCTTTCCAAATCGGAGACATTGAGCGGAGATATTCCACAACCTCGGGTACGTTCTTTATTATGTGGTCGGCTTCCTCCTCGGTGTTGTACTCGCAAAGCGAAATTCTAAGCGAGCCGTGGGCGACCTCGTGGGGCAGACCGAGGGCTAACAAAACGTGGCTCGGATCAAGGGAGCCCGAGGTGCATGCAGAGCCCGACGAGGCGCTTATACCCCTGTCGTCAAGCAGTAATAGGAGGGATTCGCCCTCTATGCCCTCAAAGCACATATTTAATGTTCCCGCAAGACCTCTCTCTAAAACGCCGTTGATTTTTGAATGGGGGATTTTCGATAATTCGCGCGCGATTTTGTCTCTAAGATCCTTAACGTAGGCGAAATTTTTATCAAGGTTTTCACAGCTTTCCTTAAGCGCCGCCGCCATACCTACTATCGCGGGGACGTTTTCGGTTCCCGCACGCTTGCCGCGCTCCTGTGCGCCGCCCTCTATAAGATTTAAAAGCGGAATACCCTTTCTTACATAGAGCGCGCCCGCGCCTTTAGGTCCGTGGAACTTATGTGAGGCGATAGAAAGCATATCTATATTCTGCTCTTTAACATCGATTTTAATGTGTCCTACCGCCTGAACCGCGTCGGTGTGGAACAATACGCCCCTTTCGCGGCATACCGCCCCGATTTCGGCTATCGGCTGAATAGTGCCTATCTCGTTGTTGGCGAACATTATTGTTACAAGGGCGGTGTCCTCCCTAATTGCATTCTTTAGCTCGTCAACCATCACAAAGCCGTCGGAGTGAACGGGCAAAAGGGTGATTTCAAAGCCCTCTTTTTTAAGCTTTTCGAGGGTGTGGAGCACCGCGTGATGCTCAAAAGCGGAGGAAATTATGTGCTTTTTCCCTTTTTTTGCGCCGAGATATGCCGCGCTTATAATCGCCTGATTGTCGGCTTCGCTGCCGCCCGAGGTAAAGGTTATCTCCTTCATATTGCAGTTAATGCAGTCTGCTATAGTCTCCCTCGCCGAAAAAAGCGCCTCTGTAGACTTCTGTCCTAATGTGTAAAGGCTTGACGGGTTGCCGTAAAGCTCCTTAAAATAGGGGAGCATCGCATTAAAGGCGGTATCGCTTACTCTTGTTGTCGCGGCATTGTCCGCGTATACGTTTATCATATGTCTCACGACCTTATTCTTTATTTCGTTAATACTTTAACACATAATTCCTATAAAGTCAATAGGAATTTAAAAATAAATAATTATCGGCTCTCGGTAATTAAGTCCTTAAGGGTTACGCTTTGGAGGTAATCGCTTATTATTTTGTCTAGTCTTTGCCATACGGGCATTGTCGGGCAAAGCGCCGAACGCTCACATTCCTCGTCCCCCGTAAGGCAGGCGCAGTTCACCGGGACAATTCCTCCCTCGGTGACCTCTAAAATTTCCCGCAGGGTGTAGTCCTCGGGCTTTTTTTTAAGCTTATAGCCCCCGCTTTTGCCGCGCAGACTGTCAAGCAAGCCCGCCTTGTTTAAAAGCGCGGTAATCGCCTCTAAATATTTAAGGGAAATTTCCTGCCGGGCTGAAATATCGGCAAGCGAAATAAAGCCTTGGTCGGCGTGCTCGGCTAAATCAATCATAACCCGCAGGGCATACCGCCCCTTGCTTGAAATAATCACAAAATCACCTCTTCTGTTCTATCCTATCACAGTCTTTATAAAAAGGCAATATCATATTTTTAAAAACGGAAATTAAAATGCTTGACACTCTGCGTTATTGAAGTTACAATATTAAGGATATGTATTTTTTCTGAAATTTTTCATAATAATTTTATGAGGTGATTTTATTGAACCGACGGTATATTTCCGCTTTAGCGTCGGTGCTTTATTTTGTAAGCCTTTGCGCCGCGGGGCTGATGCTTGCCCACGCGCTTGATATAATTTCGTTTGCTCACGGTGAAAAAATTTTTGCCGGTCTGTTTGTTGTAATAAGCGGTTATGCCGCCGCCGCTTTAGGGGCGTTCGGTACGGAGAACGAGAGCCGCCGCAGAAAAATTATTAAGCGACAGCTTTTTTTCACCTTTATATTCTATTTAATAATGCTGGTCGATTTCACGCTTATAGACGACGGTATGGGCAGGAACATATTTAACGTGCTTTTGTGGAACGGGACGGCGTTTAGGGATTATGTAAATAAAAGCACCAATTTAGTGCCGTTTTATACGGTAAGGCTTTTTATTAACGGCTACAAGAACGGACAGCTTTCGCTCTCGGCAATGCTTGAAAATATTTTCGGAAATTTTGTCGTCTTTATGCCGCTTGCGTTTTTTACGGTATGCCTGTTTAAACGCTTTGACAGATGGTATTCGGTATTTGCCGCCGTTCTTCTCTCGGTGATGACGGTGGAGCTTTTGCAGTTCCTGCTTTTAACGGGCGCGAGCGATATTGACGACGTTATTTTAAATATTTCGGGGGCTATGTGCCTTTATGCAATTTTGCGTATTAAGGCGGTAAGCCTGAGAATTACAAAATTCACCTTTGGGGTGTGGGAAACAGTTGAAAACAAGGGTTAATCTTCATTTTTTGCTTATTTTGCTCGCCGCGTCGCTTTGGGGGACGGCGGGAATCTTTGTGAGAACGGCGGGAAAATACGGGCTTGGCGAGATGCAGCTGGTAATGCTTCGTACCCTCTTTACCGCCTTGATACTCGGAATAATGCTTATTATTAAGGATAGGTCGCTTTTCAGGATTAAAATAAGGGATTTATGGCTTTTTGCCGCTACGGGTCTTTTCAGCATTGTGCTTTTTAACTTCTGCTACTATAAAACGATGTCCCTTACCTCCCTGTCGGTGGCGGCGGTACTGCTTTACACCGCGCCGTTTTTTGTGGTAATAATGTCGGTCTTTATCTTTAAACAGCGGCTGACCTTCAAAAAATGCGCCGCCTGCGTTACGGCGTTTGTCGGGTGCTGTCTTGTTACGGGCGCCTTCGGCACCGGGGAGAAATTAAGCGCCGCCGCCCTCGTTTTCGGACTGCTTACGGGGCTTGGCTACTCCCTTTACACGGTTTTCGGAAGACTTCTGCTTGACAGGGAGTACAGCTCCTATACAATAACCTTTTACACCTTTGTTTTTGCCTTTTTAGGCTGTCTTCCGTTTACAAATTTAAAAAGTGCGGCAAGCGTTTGCGTTAACTCTCCCGCGGTTGTTTTGACGGCGGTTTTAATGGCGGTTTTAAATACCGTGATACCCTATCTGCTTTATACCGCGGGGCTTTGCGGGGTGGACGCGTCGATAGCCCCCGTTATAGCTATGGTCGAGCCGGTGGTGGCTACCCTTATCGGGGCGGCGGTCTACGGCGAGGCGATTACATTTTCGGGCGCGTCGGGCATAGTAATAGTATTGGCTTCGGTATTTGTGTTAAATAATAAAGGACGTGTGAAAAATGCAGGGTCTTAAAATAAGGGCAAATGCGAAAATCAATCTGTCCCTTTCGGTATTAGGCAGGCGGCAGGACGGCTACCACGAGCTTGACACGGTTATGCAGAGCATATCCCTGTACGATACCGTATATATTGAAAAGGCGGATAAAATCACGGTCGAGTGCGGCGCGTTCGGGGGAGAGGATAATATCGCCTTTAAGACGGCAGAGATGTTTTTTAAGGAATGCGGAATAAATGCGGGCGCCGATATAAAAATCGAAAAGCGCATACCCTCCGCGGCGGGTATGGGCGGCGGCAGTGCCGACGCGGCGGCGGTGCTTGTTGGGCTTGACAGGCTTTACGGCACGGGGCTTTCTTATGAAAGGCTCCTTAAAATAGCGGTAAGGTTAGGGGCAGACGTACCCTTTTTAATTCGCGGAGGCACGGCACGGGCTAAGGGAATAGGCGAGCTTTTAGAGCCGTTAAAGCCCCTTGAAAACAGCTTTATTGTAATAGCAAAGGGGGAGGACAAGCCCTCCACGGGCGAGATGTTCCGCCGCCTTGATTCGGCAGAATACGAAAAGCCCGATATTGAAAAAACCGCCGCGGCGCTTAATTCGGGCGATTTTTCGGCGGTGCTTTCCTCGCTTGATAATTCCTTTGCCGCCCTTTGGCAACAAAGCGAGGTAAAAAAACAGCTTTTAAAAACAGGAGCGGACGCGGTTTCCCTTTCGGGGAGCGGACCCGCTTGGTTTGCGGTATACCGCGATAAAGAAAGAGCGAGAGCCGCACAAAACGCCCTTAAAGC
>CAMCIX010000007.1 GCA_945875045.1 uncultured Clostridia bacterium
ATGTAGAGAGGTCTCGTGGGCTCGGAGATGTGTATAAGAGACAGGTATTTCCGTGCCCTTTGTTACTCCCATATCCATAATACGCCGCTTGACCGCTCCCTCGCCGCGGAGCTTTGCGACCCTTACCGTATCGCCGACCCTCGCCTGTCTAAGTGTTTTCATAAATTTTTCCTCCTAAAGCTTTATTAAAAGTTAAACCGCCGCATATTATTAAATCATAATTTTCTGCGCCGCCTCCTTACTGATTGCAACGCGGGAGTCCTTGACATTTACGATAATATTTCCGCCGATAGTGCTGATTACCGTAACCGCCCCTCCTACAACAAAGCCGAGATTTTCAAGATGTGCCTTGACCTCTTGTTTCCCGCCGATTTTTTTAATAATATTTTCTTCTCCGACCACTGCAAATGTTAGCGGCATAATATCTTGTTCCCCCTTAATAAATCTAATTAGCATATGCTAACTGCGATTCCGAAATTTAGGTTAGCCCCTGCTAACCGACTAATATTATATCTGCTTTCTTAGCTTTTGTCAATACTTTTTTTAAATAAACGTGATATTTTACCGAAAGTATAAACCGCAATAGTATGCTGCGCGCTCGACTGCAATATCGAGGATATAGCGGAATTTATAAAGGAGCGGCAGTAAGAAAAAGTGCCAAGAACGGACAGTCGAGGACGGCATTAAGCTTACAAACCAAAAAACCGCTCCGTTTTTTAATCAACAGAACGGTTTTTGCTATTTAATTTCATTTATATCATACGGCGTGGTTTGGTATACAAAGTAGTTAAGCCAGTTTGAATAAAGCAGATTCGCATGTGCCCGCCAGGTGACAATCGGCGGGTTTTCGGGATTGTCGTCGGGGAAATAGTTTTTAGGAATCTCGATGGGTCTTCCCTCGCTCTTATCGCGGAAATACTCGTCGGCAAGGGTGCCCGCGTCATATTCCGAATGACCCGTAATAAAAATCTGTTTTCCCTTTTCGGTCATTGCGGCGTAGACCCCCGTTTCCTCGGACGAGGCTAAAATTCTAAGCTCAGGCACAGCCCTAATATCCTCGGTTTTAACGGTAGTATGGCGGGACTGCGGCACCATAAAGGTATCGTCAAAGCCCCTAAGCAGTATAGAACGCTTATAATCCGCCTTAGTCGGGAAAACCCCGAACAGCTTTTTATCAAGGGTGTGTTTCTTTATTCCGAAATGGTAGTAAAGCCCCGCCTGCGCGCCCCAGCAGATGTGAAAGGTGCTGTGAACGTGGGTCTTGCTCCACTCCATTATTTCGCAAAGCTCCTCCCAGTACTCGACCTCCTCAAACTCAAGCAGCTCAACAGGCGCGCCGGTTATAATCATACCGTCAAAGGTACGGCTTTTAACGTCCTCAAAGGTCTTGTAAAAGGTGAAAAGATGCTCCGCCGAGGTGTTTTTCGAACGGTGGCTCTTGGTGTGGATAAGCTCCAAATCCACCTGTAAGGGGGAGTTGCCGAGCAGGCGTGACAGCTGGGTTTCGGTCTCGATTTTTTTGGGCATAAGATTAAGCAGCAGTATCTTAAGCGGACGAATATCCTGAGTTATAGCCCGCGTTTCGGTCATAACAAAGATATTTTCGTCGTTAAGGGTTTTTACTGCGGGTAAATCGTTAGGTATTTTAATAGGCATAGCAAAACCTACCTTATTTACCGATACAGTCGAGCGCCTGCTTAATATCGGCTACTAAATCCTCGGCGCTTTCAAGTCCGCAGGAAAGCCTTACGAGGTCGGAGGGAACACCCGCCGCCGTTAGCTCCTCCTCGGTCATCTGACGGTGGGTAGAGCTTGCGGGGTGCAGACAGCAGGTGCGCGCGTCGGCAACGTGGGTCTCGATAGCGGCGATTTTGAGATTTTTCATAAAGGTCTCCGCCGCTTTTCTGCCGCCCTTTAAGCCAAAGCTTACAACCCCCGTTGTGCCGTTCGGCATATATTTTTTAGCGTCTTCATAGTATTTATCGCCCTCAAGACCGGGGTAAACGACGTATGCAATCCTCTCGTCATTATTAAGCGCCCTTGCAACCGTCAAAGCATTTTCGCAATGTCTCGCCATTCTTACGTGGAGGCTTTCAAGCCCTAAGTTCAAAATAAAGGCGCTCTGGGGCGACTGAACCGAGCCGAAATCACGCATAAGCTGAACCGTTGCCTTAGTGATATACGCGCCCTCTATGCCGAAACGCTCGGTATAGGTTACGCCGTGATAGCTGTCGTCCGGGGTGCAGAGCCCCGGGTATTTTTCGGGATACTTTGTCCAGTCAAATTTGCCCGAATCTACAATACAGCCGCCGACCGCCGCGCCGTGACCGTCCATATACTTGGTGGTAGAATGGGTCACAATGTCCGCTCCCCACTCAAAGGGGCGGCAGTTTACGGGTGTCGCAAAGGTGTTGTCAACAATAAGCGGAACGCCGTGGGCGTGCGCCGCATTAGCAAACTTTTCAAAATCAAGCACCGTAAGGGCGGGGTTGGCGATAGTCTCCCCGAAAACCGCCTTGGTGTTGGGTCTGAAAGCGGCGTCAAGCTCTTCCTTGGTGCAGTCGGGCGAAACAAAGGTAAAATCTATGCCCATTCGCTTCATTGTAACCGCAAATAGGTTGTATGTACCCCCGTAAATTGTGGAGGAAGAAACTATATGGTCGCCGCAGGAGGCAATATTGAATATTGCGTAAAAGGACGCCGCCTGACCTGAAGAAGTAAGCATAGCGGCGGTGCCGCCCTCCAACTCGCAGATTTTAGCCGCCACGGTATCACAGGTGGGATTTTGCAGGCGGGAGTAAAAATATCCGCTCTCCTCCAAATCAAAAAGCTTGCCCATATCCTCGCTTGTGGCGTATTTAAAGGTGGTGCTTTGGATTATCGGTATCTGTCTCGGCTCGCCGTTACCGGGGGTATATCCGCCCTGAACGCAAACGGTGTCCCTGTTCCAATTATTCATATGAAAATCACTCCGTAAATCTTATTCGTCTTTTTCCGTAACTGCGATAGCAAGCTCGCACAGCTGTTTTTCGTCAACCTGTGACGGTGCGCCCGACATAAGCTCCGAGGAATTGGAGACCTTCGGGAAGGCAACCACGTCGCGCAGATTGTCACAGCCGCACATAAGCATTGTAAGGCGGTCAAGTCCTATTCCCATTCCTCCGTGGGGCGGCGCGCCGAACCTGAACGCGTCGGTCAAGAAGCCGAACTTCTGATACGCTTCCTCGTCCGAAAGTCCCAAAGCCTTAAACATATGCTTTTGAAGCTCGGGGTCGGTGATTCTAATAGAGCCGCTCGACAGCTCGATACCGTTAAGCACAAGGTCATATGCGTCGGCAAAGACCTTTTCGGGCGCGTTGTCGAGATACTGTATACACTCGTCAAGCGGCTTTGTAAAGGGGTGGTGCATAGCGTCCCAGTTACCCGTTTCCTCGTTGTACTCAAAGAACGGGAACTCGGTTATCCAAAGGAAGTTGAACTGTTCGGGTATAATATCAAGCCGCTTTGCAACTGTAAGGCGTAAAGCCCCCAAAACCGAAAGCACGGTCTTTTTGCGGTCGGCAACTATAAGCACAACGTCCCCCTTTTCGGCGCCCGTGCGCTCGTAAATCGCCTTTAGCTCTTCCTCGGTCATAAACTTTGCAAAGGAGCAGGACGGAGCCTCGTCCACCCAGCGGATAAAGGCAAGACCCTTTGCGCCTATGCCCTTAGCCTCCTCGGTAAGCTTGTCGATTTCCTTTCTGGTATAAACGCCGGCGGCGTTTTTGGCGGTGATAGCCCTTACCGTTCCGCCGTTTTTAACCGTATCGGCAAATACGCCGAAGCCGCAGTTTTCGACAATGTCCGACAAATCCTTTATCTTCATATCAAATCGGGTGTCGGGCTTATCCGAGCCGTAATTCTCCATAGCCTCGGTGTAGGTAAGGCGGGTAAGCGGGGTGGGAATATCCACGTCCAAAACCTCCTTAAACAGGCGCTTGACATACCCCTCGGCAATCTTGAAAACGTCCTCCTTTTCCACAAAGGACATCTCAAGGTCAATCTGTGTAAACTCGGGCTGACGGTCGGCTCTTAAATCCTCGTCACGGTAGCAACGGGCAATCTGCATATAGCGGTCAAAGCCCGACAGCATAAGCAGCTGCTTATAAAGCTGGGGCGACTGCGGCAGGGCGAAAAAGCTGCCCTTATGAACGCGGGAGGGCACAAGATAGTCCCGCGCACCCTCGGGAGTAGACTTAATAAGGGTCGGGGTTTCAATCTCGATAAATCCGTTCTCGTCAAAATAGTCACGGGTGACCTTTGCTATCTTATGGCGCATTAAAATATTTCGCTGAAGCGGAGCGCGGCGAAGGTCTAAGTAGCGGTATTTAAGCCGTAATTCCTCCTTAGCCGCCGAATCGGGCAGTATTTCAAAGGGCGGGGTTTCCGACTCGCCTAAAATTTTAAGCTCGGTTACCTCGATTTCAATTTCGCCCGTGGGAATTTCGGTATTGACAGAGGAGCGCATACGCACCTTACCCCTTGCCATAACCACAAACTCACTGCGCAAGCTTCCCGCCTTTTCAAAAACGGCAGGGTCGGTGGTATCGTCAAAGGCGAGCTGAATTATTCCCGTGCGGTCGCGCAGATCCACAAAAATAAGACCGCCCAAATCCCGCTGTCTCTGTACCCAACCCGCGACGACTACCTCCTCGCCGATTTTCTCCTTAGTAAGCTCACCGCAGTAGTCGGTGCGCTTTAATCCGTTCATTCTGTCAAGCTTCAAAATAGAACACCTCTTAAAAAAGTCGAATAGGCGGCCGCAAGACCGCCAAGTAAAATTTATTCTAAAATCGAATCCTCAAGTGCTGTCAAAGCGGAGGAACGAACAGCCTCGAAAAGACTGTCGGACAGGTTATTCAGGTCGATTTCACGCTTTTCCCCGTCCTTCATATTTTTAAGCACAGCCTTGCCTGCGGAAAGCTCGTTATCGCCTAAGACCATCGAAAACGCCGCGCCGATTTTATCCGCAAACTTCATTTGCGCCTTTAGTCCTCTGCCGCAAATATCGGTCTGAACCTTAAAGCCGTCCCTGCGGAGATTAGACACAAGCTCGGTCGCCTTAAGCGAAGCCTCCTTACCCATTGCCGCGATATAAAGGTCGCAGGCGTTATTTTGCGGAAGACTTGTCCCCTGAGCTTCAAGCAGAAGCATTATGCGCTCGATACCCATAGCAAAGCCGAGTGACGGAACCTTTGGCCCGCCCATTTGAGCGATAAGCCCGTCATATCTTCCGCCGCCGCAGACGGTGGACTGTGCGCCTATATCCCCCGAAACAAACTCAAAAACCGTGCGGGTGTAATAATCAAGACCCCTTACGATATGAGGGTTTACGGTAAATTTAATCCCCGCGGCAGTAAGATGTCTTTGCACCTCATTAAAATGCTCGCGGCAGTCGTCGCAGAGATAATCGGTCACAACCGGCGCGCCCGCGGCGATTTTACTGCAAACGGGAGATTTGCAGTCAAGTATTCGCATCGGGTTACGGTCGAGCCTGTCCTTACAGGTGTCGCACAGCTCGTCAATATGGGATTTAAAATACTCCTTTAACGCCGCAACATAGTCCTTGCGGCACTCGGGACAGCCGATTGAATTGATTTCAAGGGAAATTTTTTCAATACCCACCGACTCTAAAACCTGACCCGCGAGAGCGATAACCTCCGCGTCGGCGTTAGGCTCGGCCGCGCCGATACACTCAACCCCGAACTGATGGAACTCGCGCAGTCTCCCCGCCTGGGGCTTTTCGTAGCGGTAACAGCCGCCGACATATGCCGCCTTAACGGGCAACGCGCCGTTTACAAGCCCCTTTTCAATAGCACAGCGGATAACCCCCGCCGTAAACTCAGGGCGAAGGGTAATTGAGCGCCCGCCCTTATCGTCAAAGGTATACATTTCCTTTTGCACAACGTCGGTTGTGTCCCCCACACTGCGCAAAAATACCTCCGTATGCTCGAATACGGGTATACGGATTTCATTAAAGCCGAAAAGGCGGGCGGTTTCAAGCATTTTGCCCTCGACAAACTGCCATTTACAGCTGTCGGCAGGCAAAACGTCGCCCGTACCCTTTACGGCGCGGTTAATTTCAGACATAAAGAAAACTCCGAGAAAATTATTTGTTGTTTTTTACAATCTCGCGCCAGTCAAGATCGCCGCGTTCAAGACCGTGGATAAGCATTTCAGCCGTCGCTATATTGGTCGCAACAGGGATATTGTGAACGTCGCAAAGACGAAGCAGAGCGCGCTCGTCGGGCTCGCTGGGTTTGGGATTTAATGGGTCGCGGAAAAGAAGGAGCAGATCGATTTCATCACAGCCTATGCGGGAGGCAATCTGCTGTGCGCCGCCCTGAGAGCCGCCTAAAAATCTGACTATTTCAAGACCCGTTGCTTCCGCCACTGTTTTTCCCGTGGCGCCGGTGGCAACGAGATTATACCTGCTTAAAATTCCGCAGTATGCTATGCAAAACTGCACCATAAGTTCTTTTTTTGCGTCGTGAGCGATTAAAGCAATAGTCATTTTAAAAATCCTTTCATATTTTTTTAAGATTCGGAAGCAGTATGCTTTCATTCATAAGCCGCCGCGCAATTCTTAAAAACGCCGCCATAGCCTTGCCGCGCGGTTTAACGGAATGATTCACAGACAGGAGAGCCAGCTCCTCGCTGTTAGGAATAACCCCCAAAAGCTGCAGTCCCGAGCCGTCGATAATATCGTCGACATTACGGAAAATCCGCCTTTTTATCAGTCTGTAAACAAAATTGTTGATAATAAGACGCGACGGACAGTTTATTTCGTTAAGCCTTCGGCTTACCGCGGCGGCGTCCCGCACCGAAACAGGGTCGGGAACGGCAACCGTTAAAAACAGCGCGCTCTTAGGCAGACAGGTATAAAGCGAAAAGTCCATTCCCGCGGGGAAATCAAAAATAACAACGTCAAATTCCTCCGCCGCCCGCTTTGCAAAGTCGGTAAAGGAAAAGGCGTCGATCATTCCCGTATCGGCGGGAGCGGGAACAAGGTAGAGCCCCTTTATATGCTCCGCCTCGTAAACCGCGTCGCCCATCTCCTTGCCCAGAAGAATATCGGACAAATCGAAAACCGCAGACTTATCTGCCCCCAGCATTAAATCGAGACACCTAAGCCCCTCGTCCATATCAACAAGCAGAGTTTTCTTATTAAGCTTTGTAAAAGCGAACGCCAAGCCCACCGCGACGGTAGACTTACCAACGCCGCCCTTGCCGGACGTTACGGCATAGACCTGACCCATACCCTATACTACCTCATTATATTTCTACTTATATATTTTATCACAGACCGCTATTTTTGTCAATTTTATTTAATAAAAAAATCCTGTAAAAAAGCCGTCTTTTGCGATAATTACGAAAAGACGGCTTTTTATTTACAATTTTACTCAAGAACGGTAAAAGGAACAGTATCCGCTGTTGCGTTGTTTTCCGAAAATCCAAAGTATGCGTCAAGAATATCACGCACGATAGAGCCTGCCGAAAAGCCCGAGCTTCCGTGCTCTAAGACCACCGAAATCGCAATCTCGGGATTGTCAAAGGGTGCAAAGGCGATAAACACACTGTGGTCCGCCTTGCCCTCTACCTGTGCCGTACCCGTTTTACCGCCGACCTTTATCGGGTAATTACCGAGTGCGGCGCGTCCCGTACCGTCCTCGGTAACCGAGAGCATACCCTCCTTAACCGCGGCGAGGGTTGAATCGGAAATCGAAACCGTGTTTTTAACCTCGGGCTCGCTTTCGTCGTAAACCGTTGAAATATCGTAGGATACTATCTTGCTTATAAGGCTTGCACGGTAATGGGTTCCGCCGTTTGCAAGGGTTGCGGTGTAATTTGCAAGCTGAAGCGGAGTAAAGGCGTTAAGCTGACCTATCGCTATCTGCAGGGTGTCGCCGCTTCCGTCGCTTTTCGGCTCTAACAAAATGCCCTTTGCGTCGTTAACCTCTACGCCAGTCGCAACCCCTAAGCCGAACTGCTTATAATAGTCGGTTAATTTGGTGGCTCCGAGCCGTCTTCCAAGCTCAAAAAAGAAGTAGTTACAGCTTTTTGCAAGGGCGTTTTTCAGGCCGATATTACCGTGATAGCCCATACAGCTCGGCTTATAATCGCTGAAATAATCGTATTTTTTCACACATCTAATCGTTTCGCCCTGGTGATAAAGCCCGTTTTCAAGGGCGGCTATAGATACTATCGGCTTAATGGTAGAGCCTATCGGATAAACGCCCTGAAAAGCGCGGTCGGTAAGTGGCTTTGCGGGGTTTTTAACAAGAGTATCATAGTCCTTGCCGATTGTAGCCGAGTCATATGTCGGATAATTCGCGGCGCATATCACCTTGCCCGAATCTATGTGAACGGCGACGGCGGCTCCCGCTGTTGCCGTACCGCCCTCGGACTGGAGCTTTTTAACCGTTCTTTCAATCGAATCCTGCGCGCTTCGCTGGATTTTTTTGTCGAGGGTAAGCATAACGGTCTTTCCCGCTATAGGCTCCTTTGTAACCTCGCTTGAAATAATGTTGCCCGAGGTGTCTATGCGATAGGTGATTTCGCCGTCGGTTCCGCGCAGATACTCCTCACCCCACTTTTCAATTCCGCTTTTTCCGACCTTATCGTTATAGGAATAGCCCTTTTCCTTGTACTCCTCCCAGTCCTCGGCAAAAATCGGTCCGACCGTGCCGATAAGATTCACGGCAAGCGAGGTGTCGGTGTATTCTCTGAAAGGCACGACCTCAACCGAAACGCCCGAAAGCAGAAAGCCCGATTCCGATATTTTACGCATAAGCTCGGTCGGAATATCCTCCGCAAAGGTATATGGGTAGGAAATCGAAAAATCGGCAATGTCCATACCGTACCTTACCCCCATAATTTTGCGCTGTTCGTCTGCCGAATAACCCTCTAACTTATATTTTTCCACCATAGCGTTAAAGCAGTTTTCGGCGGTGGCGTAGTGGGCAAGCTCTAACTTAGAGATAAGCTTATCGGTCTTCTCCCCCGCCTTAAAGCCGTAGGGGGCGGTCTTCTCCATAGGAAGCTCGTCCTTATATTCGAAATTTGCGCCCTCAAAGAGGTTTACAAGGGTTAAAATAACGTCGTTAAGGTTATCCTTTACATACGCCTTGTTGAAGACAACGTTGTAGCCGTCGCGGTTGACGGCTATCTGTCTGCCGTAGCAGTCGAGAATTTCGCCCCGCGGAGCCTTTAAAATCGCCGTTCGGACAGAGGCGGCGCCGTCGTTTTTATCGGTATATTCCTCCGCGTTGATAATCTGAACCGAATATATGCGGGCGGCATAAAAAATTATCGCTAAAATCAGCAGTACCGAAAGAGCGGTAAGCTGAAACTGGTTTTTCTTCTTAAACGGCAAATCTAAGGCTCCTTTCTTAATAGTATATCAGGCGTTAGACAGCCTGTAAAAGTATTTATATAGAAAATAAAAGGGAATAATAAAAATATCGGTATAAAGCATACTCGGAAAGGCGTAGCTTAAAAGATAGGTAAGATTATCCTCTGCCCCCGAGGAAAAAGCGTAAAAGCAGAGCCAGCGAAGCAAATAATAAACAAGGCTTGCAAGCACGCAAAGCAGTATAGCGGAGCGAATATTGCGGTTAAAGAGCCTTTCCGCCGAGACCGAAATAAGCGCCGCCGAAAGCATAAGCAGAGCGGCGTTAAAGCAAATCGCGCCCGACGCCGCCGAATCCATACAAACGCCGATTAAAAGCCCTGCCGCCGCGGAGGTCATAGGCTTATTAAAGATTGAAAAGGCGACAAGCAAGGGAAGAATTATAAGCGGCGAGGCATTTTTGATATTTATATCGATAATATCCGTGTAATGAAAAATAAAGGCGAGAAAAAAGAGCAAAAAGCTTGTAATATTTATCCACGGATGTCGTTTTTTTGTCTGCATATAACCCTCCGATTATTTGTCCCTGTCAGGGTCAAGCCCGCCCTGACCGTCAAACTCGGTGATAACCATAACGCTTTTAACGGTATCAAGGTCGACAAAGGGCTTAATTTCGGCATAAATCGAGGTATTGTACTTATCGCTGCCTATTGCCTGAATCGTGCCTATAAGCAGTCCCGAGGGGAAAATGCCCTCACCCGAGGTCACAACGTAATCCCCCACCGCGATATTGCAGGAGCGGGAGAGGTTGTAAAACCTCGTTCTGCCCTTTGAGGCAAAGGCGGCAGAACCCGAAAGCACTCCCGAATCGTTGGTGCGGTTATCGAGCGCGCCCGCGGACAGCTCGGGGCTTAGAACAGTCACAACCTTGGAGGTGGTAAGCCCCGTTTCGGAAACAAAGCCCACCAGACCCATATCGGTAATAACGGGGTCGTTTGCAGAAATTCCGTTAACCGTACCCTTATTTATAACAAAGCCCTTGTACGGGTCCTCCTTATCGCGTGAAATAAGGGTTGCGGGGGCGAATTTAAAGCTCGGATTTTTGTCCTTTATTTCGAGATAGTCCTTGTAAAAGCCGTTTTCACTCGTCACCTTTTCGTAATCGGCTATTTTTTCGCGTAGCTCGGCGATTTCGCTTTCAAGCTCGGCGTTTTCAAGCGAGAGCCGCTCCCCCTCGGTATAGGTTCCTATAAAATCCGATACTGCGCCCGAAATGCTTGTGGCAAGAGAGCGAAAGGGGGCGGTTATTGTGCCTATAATATTTGCCTGGGGCGCCATAGTTCCCCCAATCACCGCGCAAGCGACCGACACGGCGACAAGCGCCGCAAAAACCGCTAAAATTATTTTAAATTTACGGCTGCGAAAGAAAAATCGCATCTTTGTCCTCCTAAAGCTTTTTTATTGCCTCAACCGTTGCTTTCATATTCTCCGCCGAAAAGATATAATTACCCGCAACCAGCACGTCCGCGCCGGCGTTTACGGCCAAAGGAGCGGTTTCGGCGTTAATTCCGCCGTCGACCTCAAGCAAAATATCAAGCCTGCGTTTTGTAATTTCCTTTCGCAAAACGGAAAGCTTTTCGAGTGCCTGCGGCATAAATTTCTGCCCGCCGAAGCCCGGCTCAACCGACATTACAAGCACCATATCGCAAAGGGGCAAATACTCAAAAATCTCCTGCGGAGCGGTGCAGGGCTTTATTGTAAGGCAGGCTTTACAGCCTAAATTCCGTATTTCTTTAAGGGTTTCGGCAACGTCGCTTCCCGCCTCGTAATGAAAGCCCAAATAATCGGCGACCTCGGCAAACTGCTTAATATACCTGTGCGGACGGTCGATCATAAGGTGTACGTCAAGCGGTAAAGAGGTATGCTTTTTTATCGACTTAATAACCGGTACTCCGAAGGAAATATTAGGCACGAAAATGCCATCCATAACGTCGAGATGAAGCATATCCGTTCCCGCGCCCTCTAATCTTTTTATATCGTCCTTCAAAGTGAGAAAATCCGCCGTTAGTACAGACGGAGAAATTTTAACCGACAATTTATTTTCCTCCGATTTTCTTGTTTTAGCATATATACTATTCTATCCCTTGGAGCCTTAATTGTCAATAAATATATCCGTTTAGATGTTAGATTTTAGACATTAGACGTTAGAAGGCGGGAGCAAAGCCCCCGCCCTACGTTCAATTATTCATTCTTCATTATTCATCATTCATTATTCATTAAAACGCCCTTTTTCGGGACGATGTGGGCATCGTCCCCTACAAAATCAAATCTTCACCTTTTCAAGATACTCCTTATAATCAGCGTTCCACTGCTTAAAGCGGTTGTCCCCTCTATGGTCGGAAAGCGGGTAATTTTCGCTTAAATATTTTCCGATAAAAAGGGTTGCCTTACGCGCTCCCCTGCTGTTAAGGTGGTTGCCGCCGTCCCTTGTGTCGGTCTTCCAGTCGAAGCCGAAGCTTTCCCTGTCGATATTAAGGTCAAGAAAGGTGATTCCCTTTTCGTCGGCGTAGTCCTTTACCGCGTTGTGTCTTTTATAGCTCCAGGAGCTTTGGGACGGAAGCTCCAAAAACAAAAGCTTAATATCATTTTCCGCGCACATTTTCACAAGCATATCAAGCGAGGTCTTTGTCGAAAAGGGTATTTCCTCCCTTTTATCGGTTTTAACCATATATTCTCCGCCCATATAGCCCTTGACCTCGTTGCTGAGCCACTGCCCTTTAGCGGTGCAGTGGGCGGTATAGTTGGGCGCCTTTAAAAGCTCATTTGGCTTTACCCTTTTCCAGCGGTCGTGATACTGAAACACGGAAAAGGCAGAACCCATTGAAGCGTTAATAAGCTTCGCCGTGCTTTCGACAAGCTTTGACCTTGTGAAAAAACCGTCTGTTTCAAGGATTATAAGCTTAACGGAGTGGCATTTCATTATCTTTTTAAGCTGTGAATAGCTCTGCGCTACGGTCTGGTGACCCTCTGCGCTCACATAGGAGGTATACCCGTATTCATTCCACAGCTCAAGGGGCGAAAAGCCGCTGTACGCGTCGGAATTTCCGACAACCGCTATGTCAATAGAATCCTTCGGCTCGGAAAAAAAGCCGTTCGCGTTGGGGTTAACTATTCCGCCCTCGGCGGTATTGTCCTTAGGCGCCAACATATACGAGGAGGCAACAATAAGCACAAGCAGCACGCACATAAAGGAGAGTGCTTTAATAAGCTGTTTTAATCCTGTTTTATTCATAATTATTCCAACCTAAAACTGTCCGTAAATAAAGTCTACCGCGTCATATCCCGGTCCGTATGCGCCGAAGATTACGACCGCCATAACAAGGGCGGCGTAGGCGCACCAGCGAACCGGTAATTTCTGCCTTGCGAGGCTGTCCCGCACATTTATTCCCTTTTCCTGCAAAATACTGATTATAAGCATAACAGCCGCGCCGACGGCGACTATAAGGAAATCCTGCTTATCCATTCCCAAGGTGAGGGCGGTCTTTAAAAATCCGCCCGCGCCGAAGGAGGTGAAAACGCATTTAAGCATACCGACCCAAACGCCTACCGTATCGGCTCTGAAAAGCATCATTCCGCCCACAACAAGAATAACCGTTCTTGCAACCCGAAAAATATTAAGCGGCTTAGAGTCACGCTTTATTTTAAGGGCAGAATACAGCTTTGCAAAAAGCGGCTCAAGGTACATTCCCGCCGTCATTATCGCGTAATAATAAAGCCCGTAAGCAATGTATTTCCACCCTGCGCCGTGCCAGAAGCCTATGCCGAGCCAGGTAAAAAACAGCGCGAAGGAGGCGGGGACAAGCGAGCCTAAAAACTCGTTAAAATGCTTTTTTGCAAATTTGCTTAATTTCATAAACGGTCTTGAAAGGGAGACCGAGTAAAAAACGTAATCCCTAAGCCACGCGCCTAAGGTGATATGCCACCGCCGCCAGAACTCATTAACCGATTTTGAAAAAAAGGGCCTTTCAAAGTTCTTGGAAAGCGGAACGCCGAATATTTCCGCACTGCCCGTTACTATATCCATACAGCCCGAAAACTCGGCGTAAATCTGCAAGGTATAAAGCAGACCGCCAAGCAGTATAATACTGCCCGAGTAATATTTATAACTGCCGAAAACCTCCGACACAAAAATATTTACCCTGTCTGCGATAACCGTTTTTTTAAAGAGTCCCCAAAAAATCAGCTGAACGCCCTTACAGAGCCTGTCATAATCAAAGCTATGCCCCTCGTAAAGGGGGTCGGCAAGTAAATCGAATCTGCCGATAGGTCCCTCGACAATCTGCGGGAAAAAGGAGAGAAAAAGGGCGACCTTTCCAAAATTCTCCGACGCGCGGTATTTACCTCTGTAAACGTCGATTATGTAGCCCGCCGCCTGTAGGGTATAGTAGGAAATACCCAGCGGGAGCATAAATTTAAGCTCCTCGAAATGCAGAAAACCAAAGGCGGAATTTAAGCTGTGGGCGAAAAAGGCGGAGTATTTAAGCACCAAAAGTATCGTGAAAATAAAGCCGACCGCCAAAGCGACAACCGCCCTTTTCTGCCAATTAACAAGCGCCTTTACCTGCTTTTTCTCCTCTTTTTCAAGCCCCTTTTTAGCAAGGGCGGCGGTATCGTTTATACGGTTTAAGAAAACACCTGCAAAATATACCGCCACCGTTGAAAGAAGCAGAAAAATAATAAGCCTTTTACTGTTTATCCAGTAAAAAACATAGCTCGAGATTAAAAGCACCGTCCACTTAAATTTTTTGGGAAGTGCGGTGTAGCATATAAAAACCGCTCCCAAAAATATAAGCAAATAGGTGTAAGAGGTGTAGCTCATAGACTTATTCGTCCTCTAATCTCTTTACCATAGCGTAAATAGTCTCGGCAGTTTTAAAGTTTTCGGGAACAATGTCGATTGGGGTTATCTCAATATCAAACTCATCGTTAAGCGCGCCCACAAGCTGAACGATTTTAAGGGAATCGAGAATGTGATTGCCTATTAAATCGGTCTCCTTTTCCCAGTCTACCCCGGGCTTTATCTCTTCCAATATATCAATTAATTCTTCCATCTTCATATCTCCTCAAGAATTTTTTTACGATCAACCTTGCCGTTCGCGTTGTGGGGCATAGCCTTTATTCGCTTGACAATTTGCGGCGTCATATATTCGGGCAGTCTAAGCCTTAAATCCGACAAAATCTCCGCCGATTCACGCTTTTTCCCCTCGTAAGCAAGGATTATTTTATCCCTGTCGCTATCATAAACCGCCGCACAGGCGGTAACATAATCAAGAGCGTTAGCCGCCGCCTCGATTTCGCCTAATTCAATACGGTAGCCCATATGCTTTATCTGGAAATCAATTCGCGATATGTAGATAAGCTCCCCCTTTTCGTTGTATTTTACAAGGTCGCCCGTTTTGTAGACCGTTTCGGGGTAGGCGGTATTAAGCGGGTTTTGCACAAAGGCGGCGGCGGTTTTTTCGGGGTTGTTGTAATACCCCATCGCCAAAAAAGAGCCTCTTGCGTACAGCTCCCCCTCCTCGCCTTTCTTTGCCTCATTCCCGTCCTCTTTTACAACGAATACGTCGCAATTGTCGCAGGCTCTGCCAATAGGCAGGGTTTCGCCGTCCTCAAAGTTTCGGTCAACAATATAATATGTGCAAATATCTGTCGTCTCGGTAGGGCCGAAAAGGTTGGCAAACAAAGCGTAGGGAAGCTTTGAAATCCAGTAATTAAGCTGTTTTACGGGCATTACCTCCCCCGCAAAAAGCACCTTTTTAACATATTTAAGCTCACCGTAGTCAAGCGCCCTCCAGTTTGCTATTATGCAAAGCGCCGACGGAACCCAGTAGATTGTGTTAACCCTGCGCGTATTTAAAAATTCTATAAGCTTCATAGGGAACGAAAAGAGTGCTTTGGGGATTATATTAAGCTCTCCTCCCGCGTAAACAGTACTGAAAACGTCCGACACCGACATACTGAAATAAAAAGGGGTCTGACTGCCGAAAACGGTGTTCTCGTCAATTTTAAAGGTATCGGCGTACC
>CAMCIX010000008.1 GCA_945875045.1 uncultured Clostridia bacterium
TCCCTACATTGGACAATTAAATTGGATTGCGTAGGGAACGGATTTATCCGTTCCGCATTTTTTTATATAAAAAACGGCGGGAGCAAGCCCCCGACCGTCCGTTCAATTATTCATTTTTCATTAATTATTTACTGCGTTCCCGACGAGGAGGAATCGGTGCTTCCCTTGTAGGAATTAATATAAATCTTCACCGCCGAATACGCGCTAACCTGCGTTCCGTATTTAGGCTCCTGCTCAAGAACCGAGCCGGGCTCGCGGTCCTCATCATATTTTTCAAGAACCTCGATATTGTCGTAAAGAAAGCCCTGCTTTAACAGCTCTAACTTTGCGTTTGTTTCGTCGAGACCCACAACGTTAGCTATCTTAATTTCCTTGGGACCAAGGCTTATTGTAAGCTCGATTTTAGTGTCCCTTACAACGCCGGTACCCTCTGCCACCGACTGGGCGCAGATCTGTCCCCTCGGGAATTTATCGCTGTACTCATTGCCCTTTATTACAAATTCAAATTTATCGTACTCCTCATTGTCCGCAAGCTCGGCGTAGTATTTGCCCGTAAGCTGCGGAACGGTGAAAAGCACGGCGGATACCTCCGCGCCGCTGTCGATAGTTCCTATCTCATCGACCGAGGGGGCGCTCGCCCAAACATCACTGCTTTGCTCGGACGAAGCTTTATTGCCGAAAACGCTCTCCCTGAATACCGTACCTACAAGCACGCCGACGATAACAAGGAAAACAAGCGCGGTGCAGGCTGACGATATAACAACATATTTTGCGGTGCCGCCCTGCTTTTTGGAGGATTTTTTGGCGCCCTCCTCCGCCTTTTTGGGCTTGCGGCTTACCGCGGCGGTATCGGCGGTTTCGGCATATACCAGCTCGTTTTTAAAAGCCTCGATATTCTGCGTTCTGTTTTCGGGCAGAACCTGAAGACCGTTTGCAAGGGCAGACAAAACATGGCGGGGAAGCTCCTCGGCAAACTTTGAAGGAACGGTCATAGAATCGTTTTGCAGTCTATCCGTAGCCTTTGGCGGAACGGTTCCTATAAGTACTGTAAAAAGCACGGCGCACAGCCCGTAAACATCGGTATACGCGTCGGTATGCATATTTGAAGTGTACTGCTCAGCCGCGGCAAAGCCCGAAAAAAGCTCGCTTTCAAGGGGGCTGTCGGCTTTGCGCAGGTTTTTAACCGAGTATTCCGAAATGCGGAGCTTTCCGTCTCTACCGACCAAAATTGTATCGGTCGAAATGCCGCCGTGAATAATTCCGAGATCGTTCATACCCTTTACGGTGTCGATAAGCGGCAAAAACAGCGGTCTTGCCTGCTCCCATTTAAGGGTGCCGCCGTTCTTTTTAAGAAAGCTATTAAGGGTTATTGCGGAAATACTCTGCAAAATCGCGTAAACCGTACCGTTTTCCTCGAAAACGTCGGTCACGGGCATATGCGCGGGAAGCTCGGAAGCCTTAATCTGACGGTTAATGTCCATAAACTCCATTAAGCCCTCGTTAAAGGTGTACTCCCCGCCCTTTTTCATACCTACGGTATTGTCGGGATTTCTTACGGCGAAGCCGGCGGGAAAATACTCCCTGACCGTTACTACCGCCGATTCGGAATTATCCCAGCCGATATAGGTTATACCTTCGCCGTTTCGCTTTTTAGCGCGACCTACGGTATAACGGTTTGCAAGCACGCTCCTTACGGGCAGGCAGTCCGACCCGTTTTGTTCGGTCGAATCACAGCCGCAGACAGGGCATATTCTTTCGCCGCCGCTGTCGTTCATACAATTCGGGCAAAGCTTATCGGTGTTTAACATAAGGTTCTCCACTTCCTTTAAGAGAAAAAACGGCTTAATAACGCCTATTATTCAGTTATTATAACATATTATCGCCGAAATTTCAATTATTTTTGTGAATCAGCGGTTATAAGGGTAAAATCCGAGCCTGATTTCGGAGCGTTTTTGGCTTTTTTGCCCGCATACGCCGCAGAGCTTACGGGTATCATATCCCGAAAAACGCAGGTATGGCGCTCGGTTATGACCCTGTCCTCGTGAAGCGAGCCGAAATACCAATGCTTAAATTCGCAGGAACGCCCTATTTCCTCTAAATAGCCGTTTAGCTTGTTTACTCGGTCGGGGTCGCCGCGGCGCAGAAGTATCGCGCTTTTTACAAGGGAGGGCGGCTCGTGGGTGATGATATAATCTACCCGTAAGCCCGCCTCGTCAAGCCGCTTTGCGCCCTCAGCCATCTCCGTAGGCGTAGGCTCCTCGGCGCGCCACCAGTTGCCCTGCTCAAGGCGCATATCCTTGTCGGTGCTCTCTCCCCCGCCGAAGGTAAAAAAGCTGTTCCCCTCTATTTCAAAAATCTGACCCCGCATAAGGTGGATAAGATTTCCCTTTATTCTGTGCACCATTCCGCCGTGCCAAAAGGTCGTCCTTGCGCGGTTAATAACGTCTAAATTATCGTGAGTACCATCCACAAAGGCGGTAACAAACCGTCTGGTCGCAAGAAAATCGATAACCTGCTTTTCGGTTTTTCCGCCGTTAAATATGTACCCGAAATCGCCGCATACTATAAGTACGTCGCCGCTTTTGAGCCTTCTGAAATTCCTGTCGTACAGCCGTTCAAGACAGCCGTGCATATCACCTGTTATGTATACCGTAGGTATCACCTGCCGAAAAAAATTATTTTAGTCTTTTATTTATAGGTTTTTTATGTTATAATCATATAAACATATCCGCGTTTTTTATTATACTATATTTTCAGGGAGATTTCTATGCTAAAAAAGACATTTTCCATTATTTTTACTTTTATTTTGGTATTTTCGGTTATATTGTCTCCGCTTACGGCGCAGGCATATGAGATTACAGGCTTTAATATCACCGCAAAGGCGGGTCTGCTTGCTTCTATGGATACGGGGGAAATACTTTACAGCAATAACGCCGATGAAAAAATGTACCCCGCCTCCCTTACCAAAATTATGACCGTAATTCTTATGCTGGAAAGCGAAAAATACGACCCCGCGGGCAAGATAGCTATGACAAAAGAGGTTCAAAGGCTTGTTTCGGGCACGGGAAGCGCGGTATCAAACCTTCAGATAGGCGAGGAAATAACCCAGCTTGATTTGGTTTACACGGTGCTTATGTCCTCCTTCGGGGACTGCGCCTATTTAGCCGCGATTTACTATGGCGGGAGCGTAGAGGGCTTTGTCGATATGATGAACGCCAAGGCGCGGGAGTTGGGTCTTACCGGCACACACTATATGAATCCCGTAGGTCTTCACGACGAGCAGAACTACACCACGGCGCGGGACGTATACACCCTTTTTTCCTATGCCCTTAAAAACGATACCTTTAAAACCGTTTGCGGATCGCCGCGATACACCATAGAAGCGACAAATATGTCGGGCAGTCGTATTCTTTCGACCACCAATTTTATGATAGACAACACCACCAACTATTTCTACCAATACGCTAAGGGCGGTAAAACAGGCTATACCGACGAGGCGGGGCGGTGTCTTGCAAGCTTTGCCTCCTACAACGGCTACACCTATCTTTGCGTGCTTATGAACTGTCCTCCTAAAGGGGAGAAGCGGTACGAGTTTGTGGAAAGCACCGAGCTGTACCGTTGGGCGTTCAACAGCTTCTCCTTTAAGGAGGTTGCAAATTCCACCGACCCCGTCTGCGAAATGCCTGTTGAGCTGTCGCTGGACACCGATTTTGTCTCCCTCTATTTTGAAAAGCCGTTTATTACGATACTCCCAAACGAGGCGGACGATTCGACGATAGTGGTTAAGACCCACCTAAACGCCGAATCGGTGGAGGCTCCCGTTAAAAAGGGGGAGGTTATGGGCACGGCGGAGGTAATTTACGCCGAGCAGGTTATAGGTAAGGTAAATCTTGTTGCGGGGGATAACGTCAAGGCAAGCCGCCTGCTTATCGGTTTGAAATATGTAAAGAGCTTTTTCGGCTCGGTATATATGAAAATTGTATACGCCCTTATCGCGCTCGCGATTCTTATATTTATACTGATGGTAATACGGCTGAATCTTGCGCGGATTAAAAAGCGCAGGGTAAAATATATCCCATACGGGAAAAGGAAAGGCGATAGAAATGAACATTAAAAAAATTCTTTCGGCGCTGCTTGCGCTGACCCTCTGTGCCGGGCTTTCCGCCTGCGGAGGCAAAAAAACCGACGGGGGCGGAGAAACCGCTTCCGAGGTAGCAAAGTACGGTATTCACCACGCTGTGATAACCGTAGAAAATTACGGCGAAATTAAGCTTGAGCTTGACGGCGATACCGCTCCGATAACGGTTAAAAACTTTGTCGAGCTTGCAAAAAGCGGCTTTTACGACGGGCTTACCTTCCACCGCATAATCTCGGGCTTTATGATTCAGGGCGGCGACCCCGAGGGCAACGGCACGGGCGGCAGCGGCACTACAATTAAGGGCGAGTTTTCCGCCAACGGAGTGGAGAACAACATTTCCCATAAGCGGGGAGTTATCTCTATGGCGCGGGCGACGCCCTATGACAGCGCCTCCTCCCAGTTCTTTATTATGCACAAGGACGGCGCTCACCTTGACGGACAGTACGCCGCCTTCGGTCATGTGACAGAGGGTATGGAGGTTGTGGACAAAATTGCCGAAAACACCCCCGTTACCGATAATAACGGTACGGTTTTAAGGGAAAATCAACCGATTATAAAATCGGTGGTTATTACCGATTAAAAGCCCAAAAAACAAACCCCGAGGGACGAGCGGATAACTCCGCTTAAAGCTCCTCGGGGATTTTTTATCCAAACAGTATTGAGAAGATCTCCTGCAAATAGGCGGTGGCTGTAACTCCGTCCCTTGCGGGTACGTAGAAAATGCAGTAGCAAAGCACCGCTAATACAATAAGCAGAAGTATTGAAAGTATCAAAATCGTAAGATTTCCCGAGGAAATAAAGCCGTTTTTCTTGGGGCTATCCTCGTCGGAGTGAAAAACAAGGCTGTCGTCCGCTTCGGAAATATAGGACTTGCGGTAATACTCCTTGCGGATTTTACGGGGTTTTTCGGGCTCGATAAATACGTCGGGCATTTCGCAGGCTCCGCTGTCGCCGTCTTCCGTGTAGGACATACCGCCCGATACCGCCACTCCGTTCGATTTAGAAGTAAAGGAGCTAAGCGGCTGTTCCGAGGGGCTGTCGTCCTTCTCCCCGCTTTCTTCCGACCCTTGTTCTCCGCTTTCGTCGGTTTCTTTTTCGGTCCCGTCCGCACTTTCTTTAAATGCGGTTTCTTCGGTTGTCTCGCTGTCAGAGGAAATTTCTTCTCTGTCGGACGCGGTTTCCTCCTCTTGCTCTGAGGGCTCGTCACTTTCGGTTTCTTCGGGGACAGCAGAAGAATTATTCTCCGCTTCGACAGCCGCTTCAGCCGGAACAGCTGTAGCTTCTGCAGGCGCCACCGCGGAAACGGCGGCAGACTTGGTCTTTAAATCAAGCGTATAAAGCTCTTCAATATAAGGATGAATAAGGGTTTTCATAACGGTTTTGCGAACCGCCTTGTTATCCGAAAGCAGAATCATAGACTGCGGACCGCTCTCGATTATACAGCCCGCAAAGGTTCCGTCGGTGGTAACGAGCGGTGTAGCTCCGTTTATTACGCTGATTTTTTCTTCCGACTTTATACCGTATTTGCCATTATCAATTTCGGTAAGAGTTTTAGCGATGGCTCGGGCGGTGATTTCGATTATACCCTCTTCCCCGAAAAGCTGTCCTGTAATAAATATTACTCGACTGCGCGATACCGCCCTTGCAAGGTCGTGCACAAGAGTTTTTTTATCGGGGGCTTTGTCGGTAAGCAGTCTCATACGGCAGCAGCCGCAAAGATTAAACTCCATTTCAAAATCGGTATTTGTTTTATAATAAACTATGTCCACCTTAATATTTTGAAGCATATATATTCCTCCTTAGGCTGACGAGAGTTGAACCCGTCACGCCTGACATTTGAATAATTTTGTTCGTACTTGTCTCATCTCTTGCAATACGTCAGTATTGCCGCGTTCTTCGACTTCGCCCGAATCAAAATTCTTCTAAATGGCAGGTCGAAGAGTTTGTGTTGCCGCCTTTTTTCGTTCTGTGAAGCACGAATTTGCAGGAATACTCGGCGTATTTCAAAAATGAGTGCAAAGCAAGCGGGAAAAGGCGACAACCCAAACCGTAACGGGTTCAACTCTCGCCGGCCTAATTAAACGGAAAATCAATTCCGCGGTCGTCATACCAGCGCTTGGGGTATCGCGGAGAGGGGTTGGCGGTAGCCTTAGATGTATCCACCGTAGGTTCTTCGTCCTCTCGGGTTTCCCTTGCCATTACCACAAGCCGCGCGTCGTCAAAATCGTACACACAGGTTACAAGGGTGATTATGTTGTCGCCGTTCTTAACGTCCACTCCCGTATTGATAAGACTTCTTTGGTAAGCCTCGTCCGCCCATGAGTCAAAGTCCGCGTCGTTTAAAAAGCTTTTGCGCGAAATGTTGTAAATATAATCGTTGTCATCCGCTTTTGATGCGTTTAATACGAAAACCGAATAAATTTTGTATGTATTCTTTTTGTAAAGGGTAGAAAACTCGATTGTCGGGTTCTCCTTGTAAAAGCTCAGCGACTTGTATTTAGTAAGATTGGCGAACATAGAACCGTTTTTCATATGGTGCCCGTATATTACGAGGTTTTTATCGGTTTTTTCCTCGGTAATCACGTTGTCGCTTGAAAAAAACAGAGCTCCGTAGGCGCTTTTTTGCTTTTGCTGGTTATGGGTCAGGTAAAAATCGTTATTGTCGGTCTGGTAAATCGGATTGTCAATTTTGGTGTTGGGTATAGTTATCCAACCCTTGAAATCGCTGTTTTCCTGCAATAAAAGCTCAATTGCGGAGGGTTGCTCGGGAGCGATCGGTTCCTGATTAACCGTCTCGTGCCAGACCGAGCGGGTATCTGCGATAATTTCCTCCTGCTTTTTTGCGGATAAAAAATAATTCGTAAGATACGAGGCGGAGATAATCAGGGTTATAAGAGAAATAAGGAAAAACACCTTAATTATTATCTGCTTAATATTATCCCGCCCGTTAGGAATGTAGGATAGATAGAGCTTATAAAAGAAATCCTTGACCCTGTGGGTCTGCCTTGCGTGGCTCATTGCGACATTTCCTTTCCGTTGCTTTTTAGGCGATTAGCGCCCGATTACATCTATTGCGAGCTTAAATAATTCCGAAACCGCCGTTTCTCTCACGTATTCCCGCGAAAGCGGATTGATATTAAGCTCCTTTACCAATACGCCGCCGTCATACGCCGCCGCTATATACACAAGCCCGGGAGCGTGTCCCTCCGAGCCGTCGGGTCCTGCGACCCCCGTTACCGAAAGCCCTATATCCGAGCCCGCCTTTTTGCGAATATTTTCCGCCATTTGACCTGCGGTTTCACGGCTTACCGCCCCTTTTTCTTCAAGCGTTTCGCCGTCTACCCCCAAAATATCCCGCTTTACACGGCAGGAATAGGAGGTCATACCCAGCTCAAACACGGCGGAGGAGCCCGAAACGGCGGTGATATACGCCGCGGCAAGCCCTCCCGTACAGGATTCCGCCGTGGAGACGGTCATATTCTTTTCTTTAAGAAGCCCTACGGCTTCACAGCTTTGCTTAAAAATTTCTTCCTTCATATATCCGTCCGCTTATTAATCAATATAGGAATATGCTGTTTCGCTTACCGCCTTTTCCACAAGGCGCTCAATATCAAGACCCTTTTCCGCCTCAGCACAGGAGTCGAGCGTAGGTCTTGTTTTGGGGTGCTTTGGAGTAAATACCGTACAGCAGTCCTCATAAGGAAGTATTGAGGTTTCAAAGGCGTCGATGCTCCTTGAAATCTTAATAATTTCCTCCTTATCCATTCCGATAAGGGGACGGAGCACCGGCATACCTACAACGCTGTCGGTCGTGACAAGGGCGGGCAGGGTCTGGCTTGCTACCTGACCGAGGCTCTCCCCCGTAATAAGCGCAAGACTGCCCGATTCCCTTGCTAACCGCTCGGATATTCTCATCATCATACGGCGCATAATGAGGGTAAAATAATCCTCGGGGCAGTTTTTGCCTATCTCGTCCTGAATTTCGGTAAAGGGCACTATTGCAAGGTTAATCGTACCGCTGTAAGCCGCCACCTTTTTAAGCAGGGTGCGCACCTTTAGTTCGGCGCGGGGGCTTGTATAGGGCGGGCTTGCAAAGTGTATGGCGTTAAGCCGAAGTCCGCGCTTTGCCATGGTCCAGGCGGCAACGGGGCTGTCGATTCCTCCCGAAATCAAAATTGAAGCCTTGCCCGCCGTACCTACGGGAAGACCGCCCGCACCCTTTAGCTGTTCGGCTCTTACATATGCGGCAAAATCCCTGATTTCAACGTATACCACCCGGTCGGGGTTATGCACGTCAACCTTTAAATGGGGATATTTTTGAAGCAGTACCCCTCCCACCTCGCGGCATATTTCGGGGGAGGTAAGCGGAAAACGCTTATCCGCCCGCTTTGCCTCGACCTTAAAGGTCTTAATATTTTCCATTACGTTTTTAAGATATTCGGGAGAACGGGAAAGTATGTCCTCAACCGTTTTTTCGCATACGCAGGCACGGCTGAAGCCCGCAATTCCGAATACCTTTCCGACCCTTTCAAGCGCCTCCTCAAAGTCATAATTATCCGACTTAGGCTCGATATAAATTGTTGACTGTGACTTGCGTATTTCGGTCTCGCCCAAATCCTTAAGGCGGCGTTTTATGTTTTTAATAAGTGCGTCCTCAAAATTACAGCGGTTAAGCCCCTTTAAAGCAAGCTCCCCGTTTTTAATCAAAATTATCTCTTTCATCAGTTTGCCTTTCTAAGCTGTTTTTTTGCGTCTTCAAGCGCCGAGACAAGCATATCCGCGTCTTCCTTGGTATTGAATCTTGAAAAGCTTATTCTAAGCGCGCTGTCGGTACGTTTTTTGTCCAGTCCCATCTCATTAAGCACATAACTGCCGTGCCCTTTAGCGCAGGCGCTTCCGCTTGAAACGAAAACGTTTCTGCCCTCAAGAAAATGCAAAAGCGTTTCGGAGCGGTAGCCTATAAGCGAGACGTTTAAAATATAGGGCAGACAGCCCTCCGCCGAGTTTATTACCGCACCTATACTAAGCAGTCGGTCTTTAGTGTAGTCAAAAAGCTCCTGCTGTGCCTTAAGCTGAGTATCCGTGCGGGGAAGCTCCTCAACCGCCGCCTTAAGCCCCATAATAAGGGGCAGAGCTTCGGTGCCCGAGCGCATACCGCTTTCCTGACCGCCGCCCGTTATAAGCGGGCTTATATGCACTCCCTTTTTGCAGTACAAAAAGCCTATTCCCTTAGGACCGTGGATTTTATGTCCGCTGGCGGATAAAAGGTCAATCCCTAATTGTTTAACATTTAGCGGGAGCTTGCCGTAGCCCTGAACCGCGTCGCAGTGAAAGAGCGCATTTGGGGCTTTTCGCTTTGTAAGCGCCGCCGCCTCCCTTACAGGCTGAACAGCGCCCGTTTCATTGTTTACCAGCATCATACTTACAAGGAGGGTGTTATCCGTAAGGGCATTTTCAAGGGCGGAAATCGGGACAATTCCGTTTTTATCGGGCTTTAAGGCTATTACCTCAAAGCCGTAATCGGTAAGCCTTTTGGCGGTTTCAAGCACAGAGGGGTGTTCGATAGCGGTGGTGATAATCCTCCCGCCCCTTTTTTTCGCTTTAAGCACCGACAAAAGGGCGGTGTTGTTAGCCTCGGTTCCGCCGCCCGTGAAAATAATCTCGTCCGCCCTCGCGTTTAAAGAACGGGCGACCGTCTCACGTGCCTCGTTAAGGGCGATTTCCGCCTCCATACCTATCCTATGCAGAGAGGAGGGGTTGCCCCAGTTAGCTTCAAGTGCCTTTGTTATATATTCAACCGCCCTTTTTGAGGGCTTTGTGGTAGAACTGTTGTCAAGATAAGCGATATGCTCCAAAACGCCGCGCTCCCTATAATCATATGTAATCTATTATACAATATTTTTGTCGAATAAACAATAGTTATATAATTAATATTTTTATTTTTTTCAAGGAGGTCGCCTTTCACACTCCGCATTATATAAACATATTATATAGTGTTGAAATTTATTTGATTAATTTCGGGAAAGACAGGCAAAAATATAATTAGCCTGACGGATGGGCGATTTAAAACAGGCCTGCGCTTTCCGTCATCCATAATTACATTCGGAGTGTGAAACAAGAATGAATATCAAGCGCGGAGAAATATACTATGCCGATTTAAGTCCGGTTGTCGGGTCTGAGCAAGGCGGCATAAGACCCGTACTTATAGTTCAGAACGACGTGGGCAACAAATACAGCCCCACGGTCATAGCCGCCGCTATTACCAGCCAGCGGGACAAAACCAATCTTCCCACCCATATTTCGGTTAACGCCGACGGCTGCGGACTTGCCAAGGATTCTATAGTATTGCTCGAACAGGTTCGCACCATAGACAAGCAGAGGCTTAAGGAGAAAATGGGCTGTCTCGACACAGGCTCAATGGGTCTGGTCGATAAGGCGCTGTCGGTAAGCTTTGGGCTTGGGGGCTAAGCCCCGCAGTTCGGCAATGCAGGCTTAATATTCTATAGAATTGTCAACCTAAATTGATTTTATGGTTGACAATTCTTCTTTTTGGGTGTACAATATACCAAAATAATTTAAAGGGGACCCAAAATGAAAGAATCGGCAAAGAAGAATACACTAAGCCTCGTTACGGCTGCATTATTTACCGCAATAATCGCGGTCTGCTCGCAAATCGCGGTACCTATGCCCACACAGGTTTCGCTGACCCTCCAAACCTTTGCGGTCGCGCTGTGCGGCTATGTTTTAGGTGTAAAATGGAGTCTTGCCTCAATAGTTACATACGTCCTCCTCGGAACCGTCGGGGTTCCCGTTTTTTCAGGCTTTAAGGGCGGCGTTCAGGTGCTTTTCGGCGCAAGCGGCGGCTTTATATTCGGCTTTATATTATTCACCCTGCTTTGCGGCGTATCGCTTCGTATTAATAATAAGGCGTTAAAGCTGCTTGTAGGCTTAGGCGGTCTTGTTGTATGCCATATTTTAGGCGTTTTCCAGTTCGCTATAGTTTACAAGACCGATATTGCTTCTTCGTTTCTTATGGTCTCCGCGCCGTATCTTATCAAGGACATAATTTCGGTTGCCGCGGCGTTCTTCCTTTCTTTATATGTAAGAAAGCTGCTTAACAAAATACATATCTGATGTATACAGTCTGATTTCATAGGGGGCTGTAAAATGACAAATCGAGGTTTGTGGGGTTGTTTGATTTGCGGATAATTAGGCCCCCTTGCCTAAAGGGGGCTGGCACGGCTTGCCGTGACTGGGGGATACTTAGGTTTGAAGAAGCCTCAATATATCCCTCCACCGCCGTTCGGCGGTCCCCCTCCCTTTAGGCAAGGGAGGCTATGACAGCTATCATTTTAGCACCACAAACCCCGATTTGTCTCTTAAAAAGCAAACAAGCTCTGCAAAAGCCTTATTTTCGTGCTTTTGCCAAGCTTGTTTATTTTATTTTTGCTTAATTAATCCGCCTTTGAAGTTGCTGTGTTTTTTACAGCCCCATTTGTATTTTATATCAATTTTTAAAATCCCAAAAGCTTTGTTCCGCTGTCGCCGAGTCCCTCAAGCTTTGCTTTTGCCGCGGGCTCGGTTTCGCCTACCGCGCCGAGATAAAGCTTAATCTTAGGCTCGGTGCCCGAGGGGCGCACGATTAAGGAACAGCCGTCCTCCATATAGAAGCAAAGCACGTTAGAGCGCGGAAGAGTAATTTTCTTCTCTCCGCCGTTTTTAAGGTCGCGGCTAACTGAGGTATCGTAGTCGTCAAGCTTAACCACCGCGGAGCCGTTAATCTCGGTGGGCGGCTCGTTTCTAAGGGTATCCATAATGCCCTTAATCTGCTTCATACCGCTCTCACCCTCGCAGGTAAAGCTCTTCTGAGCGCAGAAATAATAGCCGAATTTTTTATAAATACCGTCAAGCACCTCGATAAGGTTCTTGCCCTGCTCCTTGTAAAAGGCAACCATTTCGCAGATAAGCATTGAGCCAATAACCGCGTCCTTATCGCGGACATAGGTGCCGCCTAAATAGCCGTAGCTTTCCTCGAAGCCGAAGATATAGCGGTCCTCCTCACCCTTTTCTTCGAGCATTGTTATCTGCTCGCCGATAAACTTAAAGCCGGTAAGCACGTCGATAAGCTCACAGCCGTAATTATCGGCAATTTTGCGGCAAAGCTCGGTTGTAACTATGGTTTTAACCGCAATCGGGTTTTTAGGCAACGTGCCGTTTTCGGTTCTTCTTGCAAGCACGAAATCAAGCAATAACGCGCCGACGTCGTTGCCCGAAAGCAGCTTATACTCGCCGCCGTCCGGAACCGCTATTCCCACGCGGTCGCAGTCGGGGTCGGTCGCAAGGAGTAAATCGGGCTTAACCTCGTCCGCAAGCTTTAAAGCGCACTCAAACGCCTGACGGATTTCGGGGTTCGGGTAGGGGGCGGTCGGGAAATTGCCGTCGGGCAGCTCCTGCTCGGGGACTACCGTGACGTTGGTAACGCCGATTTTCTTCAAAATGCTTCTTACTGGCTTGTTGCCGCTTCCGTGAAGCGGGGTATAGATAACCTTTAAGGATTCAACGTCCGCATTAGGAGCAACGCGGCAGGCAAGCACGCAATTTAAGTACTCCTCTATAATATCGTCGCCGATATACTCAATCTTGCCCTCCTCGACAGCCTTATCGAAATCAACCGTCTTAACCTCGTCGAAAATATCTACCTTATTCATTATCGAAAGCACATAATCCGCCGCCTCAAGACCTAACTGACAGCCGTCGGGACCGTAAGCCTTGTAGCCGTTGTACTTAGCGGGGTTGTGGCTCGCGGTGACAACCACGCCGGCGTCGCACTTAAGCCTTCTTACCGCAAAGGAAAGCATAGGCGTGGGCATAAGCTCCTTATAAATATACACCTTAATGCCGTTGGCGGCGAAAATAGAAGCCGCGGTTTTCGCAAAGAGATCGCTTTTAATGCGGCTGTCATAGGCTACGGCGATTCTTCCGTTTTCGGAAACCGAATTAACGTATGCCGCAAGACCCTGAGAAGCCTTACCCACCGTATACACATTCATACGGTTGGTTCCCGCTCCGATAACTCCGCGAAGTCCGCCCGTACCGAATTCAAGGTCCTTGTAAAAGGCGTCGGAAATCGCTTCCTCGTCGCCCTTAATGCTTTCAAGCTCCTTTACCAAATCGGCGTCCTTTACAGCCTTTTTGCACCATAATTCATATTTTTCGTTGACCATAATATAACGCGCCTCCGTATCAAATTATTTTACTCCTTTATTATAGCAAAAAAATCTGTCGAAAACAAGCAATTTTACAATAATTTATTATAATTGCAAAATTTTGCCTTTAGTGTTATAATGGGTGCAGTATTATTTAGGGGTGAAACAAATGTCCGAACGCAAGCGCGGCATAAGAATACAGACAAGAATTATCATTTCGGCGTTACTGCTGTTATTACAGCTTACCTTCCTTTTTTATGTGCTTTACGACATTACCGCGAAATCGGTGGCGCTTTACGCCCTCTCTATGATAGCGGGTACCTTTACCGTTATCTGCATTCTTAACCGTCGGGGAAATCCCGACCACAAAATCGCCTGGATAATATTTATACTGCTCTTCCCCGTTTTCGGTATCTCGGTATTCCTTTTATGGGGCGGCGGCAGGGTTCTTCCCCATTTGCGCCGTAAAATGGAAAGGTGCGAGTCCCACTATCTTCCCTATTTAAAGGAGGAGCCGCGCACAAGGGAGCGGCTTCGCTATTACGATATGTTCCACTCCCGTCAGGCGGATTATCTTTCGGGCGAGTCGGGCTACCCGCTCTATGACCGAACCGAAACCGAGTACCTATGTCCGGGCGAAAAAATCCTCGAAAAGATGCTCGTCGAGCTTAACAAAGCGGAAAAATACATTTTTATGGAGTTTTTTATTCTCGCCGAGGGATATATGTGGGACGAGATACACAAAATACTTGTTCGCAAGGCAGAAAAAGGCGTAGATATAAAGATTATTTTCGACGATTTCGGCTCTATTAAGCGCCAGCACAAGGATTTTATAAAAAATCTCCGCGCCGAGGGAATCTCGGTCTCGGTATTTAACCCGATAAAGCCCTCAATGAATATATTTATGAACAACCGCAGTCACCGCAAAATCGTGGTAATCGACGGCAAAACCGCATTTACGGGCGGCTTTAACATAGGCGACGAATACATTAACCGTATGGTGCGCTTCGGTCATTGGCACGACAGCGGCATTATGCTTAAGGGGGAGGCGGTAAGAAGCTTTCTTGCTATGTTCTGCTGTATGTGGGAGTTCACTACGAAGGAGGAGCTTGATATTAAGTCCCTTTTCGCCGACGCTCCGCATGAGAACGACGGCTTTGTGCTCCCCTACTGCGACGACCCGCTTAACGATAAAAACCCCGCCGAGGGCATTTATATGCAGATACTTAACACCGCGCAGAAGTATGTTTATATAACCTCCCCCTACCTTATTATAGACAATACTATGACCGCGGCGCTTAGAATGGCGGCGAAATCGGGCGTGGACGTTAGGATTATAACCCCCCATATCCCCGACAAATGGTACGTTCACCCCGTTACCCAGTACAATTATTTAGAGCTTTTGGAGGCAGGGGTAAAAATATACGAATACACCCCCGGCTTTATACACTCTAAGCTATTTGTCTCCGACGATAAAATAGCCACGGTCGGCACAGTAAATATGGACTACCGAAGCTTCGTTTTCCACTTTGAGTGCGGCGTCTGGATTTGCGACAACGGCACGGTGCTTGACATCAAGGACGAGTTTGAAAGAACCGTCGCCCTATCGCAGGAAATAAAAATAGAGGACTGGAAAAAGCGCCCTATACTTATGCGTATTAAACAGTCAATACTGCATATATTTGCCCCCTTTATGTAATTGACATTTTTGCAAAATGATGATATAATGTATATACATATAGAAAGGTGGGCTGTAATATGAAAACATTTTTAAAGGTTATGGCGTCTGCTTTCGCCGTCTTTGCCGCGGTTATAGGCGCGCTCGTTCTAATCGACCGTTTTACAAATCAAAACCGCATTGAGGGCGATTACCTCGAATGTGACGGCTCGGACGAAATTTAACGGTAGGGCTTCCGACAGGAAGCCCTTTACTATATTGCAATTTATGGCTATAATTGTGCTAAATCTGTCTCTTATACACATCTGACGCTGCCGACGATATGCAGTGTGTA
>CAMCIX010000009.1 GCA_945875045.1 uncultured Clostridia bacterium
TCAACCTCAAAAAGCGCGTTGTAAACCTGATTGCACCGCGCGTCCATCACCGCGCAGACAATGCAGTCGGTATCCCAATAATTATAAGCCATTGAAAGCAGGGTGGAAACCCCGACGCAGGGGAGACCTCGCGGAGCGGCAAGCCCCTTTGCGGCGGCAATACCGATCCTTATCCCCGTAAACGACCCCGGACCGTGGTTTACGGCAATCCCCTCAATATCGCCGAAGTTAAGCAGAGCCGCCGACAATGTGTTTTCTATCATCGGCATAAGGGTTTGGGAATGTGTAAGCTTTACGTTTACAAAGGAGGAGGCGAGGATTATCCCGTCCTCCGATACAGCTACGGAGGCAGGACCCGCCGAGCAATCTATCGATAAAATTTTCATTTATTTTTCAACTCTATTCCGGAAATGATAATTTCGCGCTTTTCGTCACCAAGTCGGTCAAAGGTTACGGTTATCGTGTTTTCGGGCAGAGCGTTTTCAATGTTCTCGCTCCATTCCGCCGCGATAACTCCGCCCTGTTCGAGGTAATCAAAAAAGCCTGTGGAGTATAAATCCTCCCAGCCCGAAACTCGGTACATATCAAAATGGTAAAGGGGAAGTCTGCCGCCCAAGTATTCGTTAATAAGCGCAAAGGTGGGGGAGGTCACCTCGCCCTTGTAGCCAAGACCCGCCGCTAAGCCCCTTGTAAAGCAGGTTTTTCCCATACCGAGCCCGCCTTTATATGCGATAACCTCGCCGCCTAGTAGCCTACTTCCGAGCGAAAAGCCGATTTTTTCGGTCTCCTCGGGCGAGCAAGAAATATATTTTTCCGTAATCAAACAAATTCCCCCAAGCAGTAATCCCTTTCGGCTTTTATTATTTTAACATTAAGTATTTCTCCGGTATGCGGCTTGTCCGATTGCACTTTTACGCGGGAGTAATTGGCGGTATAGCCCTCGGCAAAGCCGTCCTGCGCCGTTTCAAAAAGCACGGGGAAGACCTTTCCCGCAAGCGAGCTTAAAAACTCGTTTTCGGTTTTAAGGGTTGTCTCGCTCATTAGGCGGCTGCGGCGAGCCTTCTCGGCATTTGAAACCTGATTCGGCAGAGCGTAGGCGACCGTTCCCGCCCGCCTTGAATAGGCGAAAATGTGCGCCTTTGCAAAGCCTATCTCACGGGCGAAGGCAAGGCTTTTTTCAAATTCCTCTTCTGTTTCACCCGCAAAGCCTACCATAATATCGGTTGTAATCGCGGCGTTTTCAAAGCTTTTTCGTATTCTTGAAACAAGGTCACGGTAAAAGGCGGTATCGTAACGGCGGTTCATACGCTTTAGCGTTTCGTCACAGCCGGACTGTAGAGACAAATGGAACTGCGGGCAGAATTTATCCTGCTTTTTAAAGCGTGAAAGCATTTCGTCGCTCATATGGTCGGGCTCAAGCGAGCCTAAGCGCACCCGCTTTATGCCCTCGACCGAGCAGACCGCGTCCACCGCGTCGGCAAGGTCAAAGTCCTCGCCCTTACCGTAGGAGGTAAGGTTGATTCCCACAAGCACAATTTCTGAAAAGCCCGCGCGGCTTAAATTTTCCGCCTCTTTTTTTATCTCATCAAGCGGCTTGGAGCGCACAAAGCCGCGGGCGGTCGGGATAATGCAGTAGGTGCAGAAGCGCTCACAGCCATCCTCAATCTTCATATAAGCGCGGGTGCGCTCGGCAAAATTATTAAGGGAGGGGGTGTTGAAGCGTTCTTCCTTTTTATGGTCGGAAACCGCAAAAATGCGCTCCCCGTCGGATAAAAAATTTTCGGCGTATTCAACTATTTTTTTAACATCGGTGTTTCCCGCGATTATATCGGCTTCCGCGAGGGCTTTTGCCTCGTCTGAAAACGCCTGAACCATACAGCCCGTGAGTATAACAGCCGCGTCGGGGCGCTCCTTGCGAAAACGGCGGACGGTCTGGCGCGTCTTGCGGTCGCTTTCGGCGGTAACCGTGCAGGAATTAATTACTATAGCGTCAAAGGGTGCGCTGTCTGGTACTACGGTGTGACCCGCGGCGGCAAACGCCTCGCGCATAGCTTCGGTCTCGTACTGATTGACTTTACAGCCGAGTGTATAAAATGCAACCTTCATATAATATCTCCGTAGATTATTTACGATTACTATTATATACGCAACAGACCCAACTTTCAATGTTTAATTTTTGATTGAATTAAATTTAAGGCGCATAATATGCCCGTTGCGTGCTGTTGGTTTAGGCGTTGCTGTATTTCGGATGTGGTTTTTTTCTCTTTCCACGCCCCTTGGCTTTGTTATAAACGGGATATACCGCTACCTCTAAATACTTACCGCACTTATATCTTCTTTCCCTATAAATCCTGTTCATTATTAATACCTTTCTTTTTGTGGTTGTTATGTTAATAGCTTTTACAAGCTCGGCATAGAACAGCGAGGCATTCTGTCCGCAACCGTTTTTATGACTTAATATAGAAGCCTAAAAATTGCTTTCGGTGTTATTATAGAGAATATCGGTATTATGTGGAGGGCAATAAAAAAATCCCCCTGCATTTGCAGGAGGATAGAAAGGTTATATATGTTTTAATTATTGAACAAAGGTAAATATCGTGCCGATTTTTGCATTTATTACGCCGCCGTTAGTTTCAAGAACCAAAGTTCCGTCCGCATTAAGCGATAAATTATCCAACTTTCCCTCTTGATTGTCTACCTTTACTAAAGTATCGGTCATTTCAAAGATTCCGTTTATCATATCATACATTTCTTCAAATTCATAGTAAGTAATACCGTTTAACACTACTTTACTGCTATTTTCGTTAGGAGTCAATCCGTTTTGTTGACATAGCTCTTTAGTGAAAAATCGGTCTACGTAATATGTAACATATCCATTGTACTGTTCACCTTTTTGAAAGTCCATATCAATCCTATAGCAGATCTGGTTATTATTATCTAAAATAATTGCGCGATATATTCCGATTTTAAAATCCGTTTTAGGATTTAACTTTGCAGGCTGGGTCGGCTGTGACTGACTGCTTGAACTTTGTCCCTGACTTGTAGACTGTGGTTGACTGCTTGAACTTTGTCCCTGACTTGTTGACTGTGGTTGACTGCTTGAATTTTGTGCCTGATTTGTAGACTGTGGCTGACTGCTTGAATTATGTGTCTGGGTTGTTGTTTTTGAAGATACAGTTTTCTTATCAGATGATGTATTAGAAGAATTGTTTTCGGATTTGCTCTCAGTTTCGCTTTCGGTAACGCTTTCGCTTGATTGCTCTGTCGAAATTACTGTTTCGCTCGGATCAGTTTGCGACAAAACAGAGCTTACACTTGAATTGTCACTACTTGTGTCGCTTTTTCTACAAGCCGTAAGAGATAATGTGAACGCCAAGGTTAGTAATAGTGCTAATAATTTTTTCATATCTTTTATTCCTTTATTATTCAGTTGTTTTATTCGTTGACAGTTGCGGTTTCTTCATTTGCATAGCCGCACAGTGCTAAATAACTTGTCGCGGCGTCCAAATTTTTCTTATGTTGAATGTGATTTAGTCCGACAAAAATAATTGGTACGAACAAAAGACCGAATACGCTGAAAATAAAAAATATTTTTATCCCGAACAGAAAAGAAATTACTTTAAAACATAACCTTTTTGCGCATAAAAATGTTGAAAAGAGCGGGAAAAAGTGGTACAATAATAACTAAATAGCAATTTACGGGCGGTGAAGCGTATGGGTATGAAAAAATGGCAGGTTGCGGATTTTGATAAGGCGCTTGCAAAGGAGCTGGCAAGCGAGTGCGACGTTGACCCGATAATTGCGCTTATCGCCTCTGCAAGGGGCTATACCGACCCTACCGCGCTGGAGGAATTTTTGTCCGACGAGCCCTGTTTTGAAGACCCGCGCGCCCTTTGTGATATTGAAAAGGCGGCGGAAATAATAAACGCCGAAATCGAAAATGGCGGCAAAATCGCCGTTTTTGGGGATTACGACTGCGACGGAGTTACCGCGACCGCCCTTATGTACAGCTATCTTTCGGGCAGGGGAGCGGACTGCATATACTATATACCCGACCGCTTCGACGAGGGCTACGGTATGAACTCCGCCGCCGTAAAAAAGCTTAAGGACGAGGGTACTAACCTTTTAATAACCGTTGATAACGGAATTGTCTGCTTTGATGAAATAAGGCTTGCAAAGGAGCTTGGTATGTCGGTTGTGGTGACCGACCACCATCTGCCCGCCGATACTCTGCCCGAGGCAGACGCGGTGGTTGACCCGCACAGAAAGGACTGCCCCTCTGAATTTAAGGAGATATGCGGCGCCCAGGTTGCTTTTAAGCTTATTTGCGTTATGGAGGATAAGGAGCCCGAAGAGCTGCTCCCTTATTTTGCCGACCTGTTAAGCGTGGCGGTTTCTGCCGACGTTATGCCCCTTACCTCCGAAAACCGCGCGATTGTAAAATACGGAATTGAAAAGCTTAAAACCGCCCCCGCGACCGGGCTTTCGGCAATACTAAACGTCGCGGGAATTTCCGCCGATTCGGTAAACGCGGGGCGAATTGCCTTTGGAATAGCTCCGCGAATCAACGCCGCGGGAAGAATGGGAAGCGCAAAGCGTGCGGTTCAATTACTGCTTTGCGACAATATGCTTAATGCCCTCGGAATAGCGGGGGAAATTGACGACGCGAACGCCGAACGCCAGAGAATTGAAAAGGAAATTTTCGCACAGGCGGTGGATATAATAGAGAAAAAAGGCTACAAATACGACCGCGTTATCGTTGTGGACGGCGAAAACTGGCACAACGGCGTGGTGGGAATTGTCGCCTCAAGAATAACCGAGCGGTACGGCTGTCCGTCTGTGGTAATATCGAAAAACGGAGAGGTTGCGAGCGGCTCAGGCAGAAGTATAGAGGGCTTTTCGCTTTATAATGCGATAAAATATGCGTCGGATACGCTACTTAAATTCGGCGGTCACGAGCTTGCCGCGGGAGTGGGGCTAAAGCCTGAAAATATAGAGCTTTTCAGGCGAAAAATCAACGAATACGCGGCGGGGCTTGACTATGTGCCGCCCGTGTTAAAGCTTGACTGTCGGCTTAACCCTTCGGCGCTAAGCCTTGATTTGGCGGAGGCTATAAAGGAGTTAGAGCCCTTCGGTCACGGCAACCCGACCCCGCTGTTCGGGGTGTACGGCGTGACCCTTACCCGCATTACCCCGATAGGCGGCGGTAAGCATCTGCGGCTTTTGTTCTCTAAGGGGGAAAACTCATTTCAGGCCCTGCTTTTCGGAATGACCCCCGAGCGCTTTTGCTTTGAGGTCGGCGATACTTTAGATACCGCTGTGACGGTGGATACCAACCTTTATAACAGCGAATTAAGCCTATCGGTGCAGGTAAAGGCGATTAGAATGAGCGGTACCGACGACGGGCGGCTGTTTAAGGAGATTGACAGCCTTAACAATTATATGTCGGGCAGGGAATTTGACCTTGATTTGCTTCTGCCGTCACGAGCCGAAACAGGAGTTATATATAAATTTATAGCCGCAAAGCCTGCTACAGAGGACAGAATAAAGTACGTTCATCTAAGCACCGTCGGCTATGCAAAAACCGTAATATCCCTTATGACCCTTACCGAATTGGGGCTTATAACTAAGGACGGTGCGGGTCTTTACAGAACCGCGGGAGTACATACAAAAACCGAGCTTTCAAGCTCGGCGGTTTACAGAGGTTTACTTGAAAGGAGGGGGACGCTATGACGCCCGAACAGGAAAGAGATTATCAAAAATTATATAAGCAAATGCAGGATTTCGGGGGCAGTTATAACTATGATTTGGTTAAAAAAGCCTTTGAATACTGCGTGGAAAAGCACGAGGGGCAAAAGCGCTGTACCAACGAGGATTACTATATTCACCCGTTTAATGTGGCGCTGATTATCGTCACCCTCGGAATGGACAGCGAATCGATAGCCGCGGCGCTGTTGCACGACGTTGTTGAGGATACCGACGCCACGGTTGAGGACATAAAGCGTGGCTTCGGGGACGATGTTGCATTGCTTGTGGACGGGGTTACCAAAATAGGAAGACTCAATTTTTCCACAAAAGAACAGCAACAGGCGGAAAGCCTTAGAAAAATGCTTATTGCAATGGGTCAGGACATACGCGTTATAATAATAAAGCTTGCGGACAGACTTCATAATATGCGTACAATCGACGCTATGCCCGAGCAAAAGCAGAGGGATAAATCCCTTGAAACGCTGGAAATTTACGCGCCGATTGCCCACCGCTTAGGTATCCGCCCCGTTAAAGAGGAGCTTGAAGACCTTGCTATTAAGCACTTAGACCCTGTTGCTTATAAGGAAATCGAGAATCTGCTGTCGCTTCGCAAACAGCACCGAGAGCAGATTTTAAATGAAATCAAGACCCGAATTGAGGAACGTCTGCATGAGGAGATGCCCGGGGTTGAAATGGCTTTCCAGGGCAGAGTAAAATCAATTCACGGAATATACCGCAAAATGTATATTCAGGGTAAGGACTTTGACGAAATTTACGACATTTATGCGATAAGAATTATAACCGACACGGTGGCTGATTGCTACAACATTCTCGGCATTATGCACGATATGTTCAGACCTATTCCAAATAGGTTCAAGGACTATATTTCCACCCCGAAGCCGAATATGTACCAGTCGCTTCACACTACGGTGATAAGCCGCGCGGGAATACCCTTTGAGATACAGATACGCACCTTTGAAATGCACCACACCGCCGAGTTCGGTATTGCGGCGCATTGGAAATACAAGGAGGGCATTACCGAAAACAACCGCAAAATGGAGGATAGACTTGCCTGGATTCGTCAAATTCTCGATTCTCAGGCGGCGTCAACCGACGTTTCCGACCTTGTAAGGAGCATAAAGGTCGATTTGTCGCAGGAGGACGTTTTCGCGGTTACTCCCAAGGGCGACGTTATAAATTTGCCTGTGGGAGCAACGGTTGTGGACTTTGCCTTTGCGATACACTCGGCTGTAGGAACCCGAATGGTCGGAGCTAAGGTGGACGGCAAGATTGTGCCTATTAACCACGAGGTTAAAACGGGCGAGGTTATAGAAATTTTAACCACCAATCAGGCGGGGCACGGTCCCAGCCGCGACTGGCTTAATATCGCGGTTACGTCCCAGGCGAAATCAAAGATTCGCTCCTGGTTTAAGAAAGAAAAACGCACCGAGAATATCGCCGCGGGCAAGCTTGAAATAGAAAAGGAATTCCGTAGAAGCGGAATAGAAATGTCCGACGAGGAATACGCCGAGTTTATCGACGAGCTTGCTAAAAGACAGCGGTTTTCGAGTGCGGACGAGTTTTACGCCGCAATAGGCTACGGCGGGGTACTGCTTTCCAAAATTATGCCCCGCGTAAAAGAGGAATATAACAAAAAGCACGCGGCGGCAAGAGCTACTGAAATTACCCCTATTCCCGAAAGAAAATCCACAAAGTCTTCGGACGGCGTTATTGTTGACGGTATTGATAACTGCCTTATCAAGCTTTCAAAATGCTGTACGCCTTTGCCGGGGGACGAGATTATCGGCTTTATCACAAGGGGTCACGGCGTTTCCATTCACAAGCGTGACTGCCCTAACGTTCCCGTTAATATTGAAAAGTCCGCCGAGCCCGAGCGTTGGATTCCCGCCCACTGGGACGGCACTAAGTCCGATTCATTTATCTCAACCCTACAAATCGCGGCAATCGACCGTGACGGACTGGTGCTTGATATTATGAACGCGGTTTACAATATGCGGGTTACCGCCCACAGCGTTTCCGCAAGGCAGACCAAAAGCGGTAACTGTCTTGTAGTGCTTACGATTTCGGTTGAGAGCGTGGAGCATTTAAAAAGCATTACCTCACGCCTTGAAAAGGTTAAGGGCGTGTTCAGCATTGAAAGGATAAATCAGTAATGAAGGCTGTAATTCAACGGGTGGAGAGCGCGGCTGTAAGGGTGGACGGCAAAACCGTCGGCTCTTGCGGTAAGGGCTATATGATTCTTTTCGGAGCGGCATTAGGCGATACCGAGGCAGAGACCGAGTTGCTTGCGAAAAAAACCGCTAACCTCCGCGTTTTCTGCGACGAAAACGGTAAAATGAATAAATCCATACTTGATATTGACGGCGAGGTTTTAGCCGTCTCCCAGTTCACCCTCTGCGCCGACGTTAAAAAGGGCAACCGCCCCTCCTTTATAGGCGCGTTAGAGCCCAAAAGCGCCGAAAGGCTTTACGACCTTTACTGCGAAAAGCTAAAGGAATTAGGTGTAAAGCGGGTGGAAAAGGGAATTTTCGGCGCGGATATGAAGGTTGAGCTTATTAACGACGGACCTGTGACGATACTGTTTGACACCGATATATGGAGAAAAAATGAAAATTAAAACTTTACATCTGGGACTTATTAAAACCAACTGCTATCTTATTTCAACCGAAAGGGCGGCGGTGGTAATCGACCCCGGCTTTGAAAGACCCGCGACCCTTGATTTTTTGAATGAAAATTCCGATAAGGAGCGGCTTATCCTCTTGACCCACGCCCACTTTGACCATATCGGAGGGGCAGAGGTCTTGCGCGAAAAAACGGGGGTTAAGATTGGAATAGGCGAATTAGACGCGGAGGGACTTGCCGATACCGCGCTTAATCTTTCTGATATGTTTCACGCGAATATCGCACCCTTTAAGCCCGATTTAACCTTTATAAACGGGGAAAAAGTCACGGTCGGGGATATTGAATTTAAGGTGATAGAAACTCCGGGTCACACGTTGGGCGGGGTGTGCTATCTTACGGGGGACTGCCTTTTTTCGGGCGACACACTTTTTGAAAACTCGATAGGCCGTACCGATTTCCCCGGCGGCGACCTAAAGGTGCTTAAGCGTTCGGTTAAAAAGCTTATGACCCTGCCTAACGAAACCAAGGTCTACCCGGGACACGGCTATTCCACAACCGTGGGGCGCGAAAAAGAAAACAATATGTTTGTGTGGTAAGAAAATGAAGCTGTGTCTTATAAATCATTCATACAAATACGAGCTTGAAAAGCTTATAAGGATTTTTCTGCCCTTTGAGAAAATTGAGTTTTCCGAGGAGAAGGAGGAGGGGGAGCGGACTGCGCTGACCTCGCTATTAAAGGGAAAAACCGAAACCGAGCTTTCCGCCGAGCTTATAATCGATAATAACCGCTTTACCGCTTTTAATACCCTTTCAAACGACAGTCCCGACTATGACAATGAATGTGAACGGCTTTTGGCGGTTGCGCTTTACAACTGCTTTGTAAGCGCGTCGGGCTATGTTCCCGAATGGGGGATTTTAACGGGCGTTCGCCCCGCAAAGCTTTTTTCACGTCTTTGCTCGTCCGACGGTCTTTTGTCGGCGGAGGATTGGTTTAAAAAGGGGCTTATGGTAAGCGAAAACAAAATTTCCCTCTGCCGCGAGACGGTTGAGAGCGAAAACCGCATTACCGCCCTTTCCGCGCCCGATTCATACAGCCTTTATATTTCCATACCCTTTTGCCCTACAAGGTGCGCCTACTGCTCCTTTGTTTCCCATTCCGTAGAACAGGCAAAGAACCTTATTCCCGATTATATAAGGCTTTTAAAGGAGGAATTAAGGCTTACCGCCGAAATTGCAAAAAAGCTTAAATTAAGGCTCGAAACGGTTTATATCGGCGGGGGAACTCCCACCGCCCTTTGTGCTGAGCAGTTAGGCGAAATAATGACGGCGGTTAGGGACTTTTTCGACCTTTCCGCGTTAAGGGAATACACCGTCGAGGCGGGCAGACCCGACACCGTGACCGCAGAGAAGCTTGATACAATAAAGCGTCTGGGTGCTACCAGAATAAGCATTAATCCCCAGACTATGAATGACGGGGTGCTAAAGGAAATAGGCAGACGGCACACCGCAGAGGATACCGAAAGGGCGTTTTTGCTTGCAAGGGAGCACGGCTTTGAAAATATAAATACCGATTTGATAGCGGGACTTCCGGGGGACGACTTTGAAAGCTTTAAAGCTACCCTTAAACGAGTTTTGGCGCTTAATCCCGAAAGCGTTACGGTTCATTCCCTTTCTATGAAGCGTTCCTCTACGCTTAATGTTAAAGGACTTTTTCCCGAGGCGAAAATGGGATCGGAGGCGGCAAAAATGGTGAATTTTGCCCGCGAAACCCTCACCGAAAACGGAATTTTTCCGTATTACATGTATAGGCAGAGCAAGACTGTGGGCAACCTTGAAAATGTGGGCTATGCTAAGAGGGGAGCGGAGTGTCTCTACAACGTTTTCACAATGGACGAGACCCATACGGTTTTAGCCTGCGGCGCGTCGGCGGTTACAAAGCTTAGAGAGCCCGACGGACCTTATATTGAACGAATTTTTAACTACAAATATCCATATGAATATATCAGCCGCTTTGATGAGCTGGCGGCGAGAAAGGACGGTGTTTTAAAGTTTTATGAAAAATACCCTGCAGGTAATAAATGATTTTGCGCTTAATTCCCCAAGGGAGCTTATTGCCCGAGCGGAACGGCATTACGATAGGGAGCTAAGCGACATTGCAAAGCGCATTTCGGAAGACGACGATATAAAAATTGTTGCTTTAGCGGGACCCTCCGCATCGGGTAAGACTACAACGGCGCACATTCTCCGCGAAAAGCTAAGGGAGCTTGACGAGGAAACCGAGATTATTTCCCTCGACGATTTTTATTTACCTATCGACAGTCTGCCCCTGTTAGAGGACGGCACAAGGGATATTGAATCGGTAAACGCCCTTGATATTCCGCTTATTAACAAATGCTTTAACGAAATTATAAGGACGGGCAAAACCGTACTCCCTAAATTTAAGTTTTCCACTAAGGAAAGGATAATTAACGCGCGGGAAATCGACCTTTCGGGCAGAGGAATAGCTATAGTCGAGGGACTTCACGCATTAAATCCCCTTATTACCGATTTAGTGCCGAGCAAAAATATTTTCAAGGCGTATATCAGCGTAAACCGAGGGATTGTAAACGAGGACGGTAGCAGGCTTTTGTCAAGCCGTCAGATAAGGCTTGCAAGGCGGGTACTGCGCGACCGCACCTTTAGAGGTACACCCGTAAACGAGACCCTATCGCTTTGGCAGGGCGTGGTAGAGGGGGAGGAGAAGTACCTCTATTGCTTTAAGGAGACCGCCGACGTGCAGATAAAGACCCTCCATATTTACGAGCCCTGTCTTTACCGAAACAAAATTTTAAGCCTTAAGGACGAAATAAGCGAGGACGCGCCCCTTAAAGACTATTTTTTAAAAACCGCCGCCGCGCTTGAGCGTTTCGTCCCGATTGACATTTCACTTGTACCGCCCGACTCGCTTATCACGGAATTTGTGGGGAACGGCAAATATAAGCTGTAAACCTGCTTGAAATGTTCATATATTTATGATAAAATAAGAAAAAAAGGAGGTCTTTATAATGGATTTTTTTGACGATATGGTAAATAAGGCTAAGGAAGCTATTGACGTCGCCTCTAAAAAAACGGGCGAGGTCGTAAACACCCAAAAGCAGAAATTCGATATTGCCTCGCTTGAAAGCAAAAGAGCAAAGGATTACGCGGTTTTGGGCGAGATTTATTACAATAAGATAAAGGACGGCGCTGTCGAGGACGAAAACGTAAGCGAGTTAGTGCTGGCTATAAAGGAAAAAAGCGAGAAGATAGAAAAGCTTAAGGCAGAGGTTAACAGCGCTAAAAATAAGCGCATTTGCCCTAAGTGCGGCGCGGCTATCGAGCAGACCTCAAACTACTGTAACGCCTGCGGCGCAAAGCTGTTTTTTGACAGCGAGGAAGACAAGGCAGAGGAATAACGGATCACCGCCGTTTATTATTTTTATCTGATTGTAGGGCAGGGGCTTGCTCCTGCCGTTTTTTCGGTTAAATACTGTAGGGGCGGGCGTCCCCGACCGCCCGTTTTGTGTAAAAATACCGTTTACGGGACGTCAGGGATGCCGTCCCCTACTAAATGCTTTTAACAGAGTTGTTTATTATCATTGCTGTCAGGAACGGAGAAATAGGATGGATAATACCAAAAAAATCGGAATAATCGTCGCCGATGCGGACGAGTTTGCACCCCTTGAGGAAACAATCAAAAAAGGCGAATACACCGAAAGCTTTTTTCTGAAAAGAAAGATACTTGAATTTAAAACCGAAAACGCCGAAATTTCCGCCATACTCTGCGGAATAGGCAAGGTAAACGCCGCCGCCGCCGCGGCGCATCTTGTGGATTCGGGCTGTGAAATTATACTTAATTACGGGCTTTCGGGCGGAATCAGCGGTATAAGGCGGGGCGAGCTTTGCCTTTGCACCGAGTTTTTAGAGCACGATTTCGACCTTACCGCAATAGGCTATAAGCCCTGCGAAAAGCCGGGGCAGGGTAGTTACATTTACAAGTCGGACAAGCAATTAAACGACCTTATAAAAGCCCTGTTGCCGGGTATTAAGGCGGGCTTAGCCGCGACGGGCGACCGCTTTGTCTGCGACGAGGGCTTGCGGAAGCTCTTAAGGGAGGACTTCGGCGCAATGTCCTGCGATATGGAGACGGCGGCTATAGCCTATGTCTGCGAGTACGCGGGCGTACCCTTTGCCGCGGTTCGCAAGGCCTCCGACGACGCGGGGGAGGAAGCCCTTGAAAGCTACCGCGAAATGAATACCTCGGGCGAGACTGATCTGTCCGACTTTATTCTCGACCTCGCTTACGCCGCCGCAAAAGAGCTTTAAGATGGAAAAAACGAACGAAAGAAGCGGTTTTCAGCGGGGAGCGGCATTGCTACTCTGCTCGGCGGTTGCGGTAAAGCTTATCGGCGCGCTTTTTAAAATTCCGCTTTCAAGCAAATACTGCTTGGGCGATTTGGGTTTCGGCTATTTTTCCTCGGCGTATGACCTGTTTACCCCCTTTTATGCCCTTGCAATGGCGGGTCTTCCGGTTGCCGTTTCAAAAACGGTTTCGGAATATGCCGCAAAAGGCAGATTTAACGATATGAGGGAGAGCCTAAGGGTGAGCCGCAGGGTATATTTAGCTGCGGGGCTTATCTGCTTTTTTATAATGTGCGCCTTTATATACCCTTTTTCCCGCCTTACCGATTCCGACGGCAACGGTTTTTATGCGCTTGCGGCTATGACCCCGTCGGTTATATTTTGCTGTGCTATGTCCTCGTACAGGGGGTATTATCAGGGGCTTAACAATATGCTACCTACGGCGGTTTCGGAGCTTGCCGAGGCGCTGTGCAAGCTGTGTTTGGGCTTCGGCTTCGGTTTTTTGACCGTTAAAATTACTCGAAGCGTTGTTTTCGGTGCGGCGGCGGCGATTTTCGGGATTACCGTCGGAACGGCGTTAGCCACCCTTTATTTAAAGCTCTATTATAAATTTAAGGGGGACGGTATTTCTCCCGAGCAGATTTTAAACAGTCCTCCTGCAAGCGGCGGTAAGACCGCGGCAAGGGCGCTTATAGTAATAGCCGTTCCTGTGGCGCTCGCCTCCCTTGCGAGTAATATCGCCCTTATTGCCGACGCGCTGACAGTACGCTGGCAGCTTGCCTCGCTTACCGAAAAAAGCCCCGAAATAATAAGGGAGCTTTACTCCTCCTCTATAGCCGCCTACAATGAAACCGCCCTTTCGCCTATAACCGACAGCGAGCTTGCCGCGTGGTTGTACGGTATAAGAGGCAAGGCGTATACACTCTTTAATTTAGTTCCTACCCTTACTACAGTTATCGGAGTAAGCGCTGTGCCTGTTATCGCGGGACTTAACGCCGAAAAGTCATATAAGGCTCTAAACAGTAATTTAAGCTCGGCGTTAAAGCTTGCGGCGCTGATTTCCTTTCCCGCGGGGGTAGGGCTTTTCGCCGCTTCGGACAGGATAATGGGACTTTTGTACGACAGTACCGCTTCGGTAGAAATAGGAGCGCCTATGCTTAAAATTTTCGGTATCGCGGCGATTTTTGCGGGAATTTCAATTCCTTTAACGGGAATTTTGCAGGCTTTAGGTAAGCAAAAGACGGCGCTTATAAATATCGCTGTCGGAGCGGCGGTAAAGTTAACCGTCGGATTTCTTACTGTCTCGAACCCCGAAATTAACGTTAAGGGAGCGGCTTTAGGCACGCTTGCCTGCTATGCCGTAATATTTATTTTGCATATGACGGCTTTGATTAAGACGCGGGGGGTTTCTGTAAAGCTTAAAGCAATAATTATAAAGCCGTATGCCGCCGCAGCGCTTTGCGGGCTTGCGGCGCGTATTGTTTTTAATTTCGGCGACTCTTTTGCTATTACTATTTTGGCAATATTTGCCGCGGTTGTTGTGTATGTAATTTCGCTTGTTTTGCTTAATACCTTTGACGAAAGCGATTTTTCCTCGTTACCCAAGTCTAAAAAAATAATAGATTTTTGTAAAAAATATAGAATTTTACGTTCAAAAGACAGGTAAATATAATTTATTTTATGTTTTTTTACAGAAAATTTTAAATTTACACGAAAAACGATTGATTTTTTTTGCGAAGTATGGTAAAAATATATAGTACCGATTTCAAACGATTAT